>CAKUZO010000027.1 GCA_934717895.1 uncultured Candidatus Melainabacteria bacterium
CTCTAAACTAGCATCTCCGAGGTTGCCCCCCCCCCGAAAGCTCTTCTTAATAAATTTTCCATAACCAAGCTCACTTTCTTTTTTGTGTACATGTGTTATTATAACTCTGTTTTTGGAATTTGTCTAGACCTATTTTATAGGAAGTTAATATGATGTTACTTAAAAAAGACGATAGGACGTTAAGGAGAAGTTACTAAGTTACTAGGGCACTAAGGTCGTATCAGGAATAGCAGCCATTTGTCGTCATTCTGAAAGCTTAGAAAAATAATGCGAGTAACGAGCATTAATTTTTCTTGCTATTCAGAATCTATTACTACAACAAATAGACTCCGGATCGGAGTCCGGAGTGACAGTTACAGGATAGTTATTTTTCGTGTATAGTCGCGATTCACGTCATTCTGAGCGATTAGCGAAAGAATCCAGCTGATTATAATTCAAAACAGCTGCAAAATAATCAAAACTTTTCTTTTGAAACAGCCCATGCATCTATGCATCTTGGCATCTATGCATCTTAATCAGTTTCGTTGTTGGGCTGGAAAGCCCAACCTACAAGACTTTTGAACACTTTCCCCTCTCCCCGATGGGGAGAGGGGGATTAAGTTTTCGGGAAAATCAACGTCCAGATTTTTATGTAAAAAATTTTTAATATTACTAATATTTCTATCAAATATTATTTATCAGCATTTTTAGAAAAATATATTCAATTAAAGAAAGGAAGTTTATATGGAAAACACTATTTCACAAGTTTCAAATTCTCCCATTAATACCACATTAGCCCCGAAAAATAATACCACTAAAAAATATGCCCCAAACCAAGTAGATATGAAAGAATTGCTTACAGAAAAAGAATTAGACGGAATATTATCAAAGTTTGATTGTTTACACAAAAACATGCCTGGCAGCAATAAAAAATGTGATTTTGATTTTGTATATATTCCAACATCAGAGGCTGTTATAATCAATAACCAAAATATGACAAATGACACTGTTGAAATTGATAAAAACGGGAAAGCCATTAGTGTTGGTAGTTGGCACAGAAAAGAATTAGACGGCAATTATTCAGATATTCAAAAAGATATAAAAGCTCGTTTGGAAACTAATGACAAAAATAAAGAAGCAAAAGTTACCGCAGAACTCGATTCAATGGCTGCATTGGGCAAATCACAAGTTGAAGTAAAACAGAACAAATAGTTTACGAATAATTTAAACACCAAAACAGGAGCAACGAAAAATCATTCAAGACTCCATCACAAGAGTGCCTGCTAATCAAAACTCATTATTCGGCTAGGTGAAATTTTTCATTTTACTAACCCAACAACTCTAAACTTTGCAATTTTTCACTGATTTCATTCATAAGATTAATGTCGTCAGTTTGACGTGCATATTTTTGCGCCTTTGTCAACAAGCCTTTTGCTTTTGCAACATTGCTGTGCCCAACCATTATATCAGCAGCTTTTGCGTAATTTTGGGCGGTTTTCAGAGGAGATTCTGCATCTGTGTAGTGCTTAACGGCTTTTGAATATGATTTCAAAGCATCTTGTGAATTGCCAAATTTTTCATATGCATCGCCAAGGCTAGATGATACAAAGCCTTTCAATCTCGAATTATCAGTTTGATTAGCCAAATCATCGGCGATTGAAAAATAATTCATTGCCTCATCATCGTACATATCTGTGAAAATATTTCCCATTTTTGTAAGCGATGTTGATTGCGCTGTAAAGTTTTCAGTTTCTCCGGCAAAAGAAATCGAATTAAAATAATGGTCTAACGCCGGTTCAATCTGATTTACATCATCATAAATCTGTGCCATTGAGTAGTGCGCTTTGGTTTTAACGTTGTTGTCCGTTGTATTTTCAAGCGAGCTGTTATAACTTTTTAGGGCTTGCGGATAGTAATCATGATCATCATAGATTTTTCCGACTTCATAAAAAACTTTTGCTTTTGTTTCTGTATCGCCTACTTCGTCTGCTCTTTGCAATGCTTTTTGGAAGGTTGCGATTGCTTTTTCAGGTTCGTTTGCGTAAGCCAATTTTTTAGACTGAATGAACAAAGATTTCAACTCTTTGTCTTGCGGAATTAAAGAAACGACTCTTGAATTAGTCTCAATTTCTTTGTCTACCGGCTCAGAAACAGTTTGAGCAACAGAATTTTTTTCCTCTGTTTTGGTTTCTTCTTGTGTGCTTCCTTGCGGAAATTTAACCAAAAACTGAGGATTAATTTCTTCTTCATTGTATTTGAAATCAACTTGTTGCAAAAATAATGCATCAACCCAGTTTTCAACAACTTTTGAATCTTTGTTAAGCGTTTGAGAAATGTAGTTATCAAGGATTGATGATGCATTTTTCAAATTTGATTTAACAAGTTTTGTGTTCGGATTGTCTTTTTTAACCTGAGTTTCAATCAAAGAAAGATAGCCGTTTACCTCTTCTTTCAAGTCATCAGGGGTTCCGATTGCGGCTGCTGTATTTCTAAAATCTTTTAAAATTTGTGCAATATTAATAACCGTACTTCTGCCTGAAAGCGTTTTGGTTGGCATAACCTCGGCTGTTTGTTCGGTTTGTTGCGCAACTTGCGGTTGAACAGTTTTTGGGCTTCTTGCTTGTGCTTGAATTTGAGAACGCATTTGACGCCAGTCAACTTGTTCCCCATCGCTTTGTTGCTGGTAAGCAGGCGTGTAGGTCGGTGTTTTGCGCTCAACATATTGAAGCCCCTTGCTTTTAGCGTTTTGATTTCCTTGCTCTTCACGCTGTGCAGAAGCCGTGTTTTGCTCGTCGTCCTGCTTCCTTTTCACAAGACTGCGCGCATCTTTATTCAAATATGGTCGTTGAAATATACCGTTTAACACAAATCTACCCTCTGGTAAGTCTAATATATACTAAAACTCACCAATTTACGTCATACTTTCGTATGAATTTATAATTGCGTTGTCACAATCCAATTCTTTCTACGGTTTATGTTTAAGGTTATTTTATTGAAAGTCAAAATTTAGTCTGCAAGAACGTACATTTCGCAATTTTTACAATCAAATTTTAACGGATATTTTTTGCCTTTTTCATCGATTAAAAATAATTTTTTCGGCGATTTGCACATATTGAGTGCAAATTTCAGACAATGTTTTGTGTGCATAAGCTCAATAGGGCGTACTTTTGGCAAATTTGTTTCAAGCGACATTTCACAAACATTACACCCTGCATTTTCATAAAAACATTTTGCCTGAGAATTGTGGATATTTGCCCTGTAATCCAATTCTTTTTTCGGAAATTCCACTTGTCGCAACGGTTTTTGAACTTCTCTTTTGTAATTTTTTAGACGCTCGTCCATGAGTTTGTCGAGAATATTTCGTCTTAATTCGTTTATTTCAGAAATCGGCAAAAATGGCAATTCGCTAAGGATTTCGACGTTTTCACAATAAAAATCACTTTCGCCTGTTTTTTGAAGTTGCGTAATGAAATTTGCTTTCATCTTGTCCGGATTTTTCGCCTGTTCTGTTGCAGAAATCGGCATTTGAACTGCATTTTCGTCCTCATCAATCGCGTTTAGACAAGAGTTTTTAAAGCTGAATTTTACGCCAATTTTTCGTTTTGTTTTAGAATTTTCGAGCTGTTTTTCAAATTTGCTGTCAAAGTTTCTGAAAACCTCTACACCAACGGCGATTTTGTCCATTTTGTTCGGGTAAATTTTATTCCCCTCAATTTTGTTTATAAGACAGCCTGTTTCATTGAAATAGAGCCCGTCTTGCGGATTTAATGTATAGTTTGCTCGTTTGTCTTTTGTTATTTCAAACCAATTTTTACCGACTTTTGAGATTTTTCCCAAACGTTCGCCGAGTGATTTTGGACTGTCAAAGTTAAAACATTTTTTTCTTTCGGTAAGAAAATAGTCTGTAAAACCTCTGTTGAAACTTTTTCTAACATCGGGTTCAAAGTCCAAAAATACCTTGCCGGAAGAGGTTTTTAGAGCGAATTTATCGATTTCTTTTCGGTAATATGCGACAACGTTTTTGACATAATTCATATCCTTCAAACGCCCTTCGATTTTGAACGATTTTACGCCTGCATCAATCAGTGCTTTCAAATGTTTTGAGGCATTAAAATCCCTCATGCTCAATAAATACTTGTCTTTTGCCAAAACATTTTCGGCATCATCAACTAATGTGTACTTTTTGCGACAAGCCTGAGCACATTCACCCCTGTTGGCAGACCTTCCGCCTATGTATTGGCTCATATAGCATTGTCCGCTGTAAGAAACGCAAAGTGCCCCATGGACAAATGTTTCAACCTCAATCGGTTCGTCTTTTGAAGCGTAATCACAAATTTCTTTAATTTTTTCAAGCGAAAGTTCACGTGCCAAAATTACACGCGAAGCCCCCATTTCTTTGAAAAATTTGACCTTATCCAAACCCCGATTGTCGCATTGTGTGCTTGCATGAAGTGCTATTGGCGGAAGTTTTCCGTCCAGTGCAAGTTTGAAAATTCCCATATCCTGAACAATTATGGCATCAACTCCGATTTCATAAAGCGATTGGATTAATTTTTTCGCCTCAATAAGCTCACTGTCTGTCAAAATCGTATTGACTGTCACGTGGACTTTCACATAAAACTTGTGCGCATAGTCGACAATTTCTTTGATATCTTCAAGCGAATTCCCGACTTTTTTGCGAGCACCAAAATTTTGTGCTCCAATATAGATTGCGTCACAGCCCGAATTTATTGCAGCTATTGCGGTTTGCTTGTCCTTTGCAGGTGCCAAAAGTTCAACTTTTCTCATAGAATTTATTATATTACAAATAAAAAATTTGCGATTTCTCTTAACATAAAATGATTTATCTGCTATAATCCAAATATGGATAATTATGAAGATTTTATTTCTACCGTAAGTCACGAATTGAGAACACCTCTGACATCAATAAGAGGGTTTTCTCAGACTATGCTTGCGTCTTGGGACAAACTCGACGATGAAAGCAAAAAGAAATTTTTAAACATTATCGTTGAACAATCAAACAGATTGATTAATCTTGTTGAAAATATGCTCTCGGTTACAAAATTGCACAATGCAAAAGAGAATTTGATTTTAAAAGAATTTTCAATAAAGCAACCGATTGAAACCGTTGCCTCGATTGTAAAAAACCAGTACAAAGATAAAACTTTTGAAATTATAATCGATAAATCGACTCCGGCAATTTTAGCGGACACCGACAAATTCCAACAAGTTATGACAAATTTGATTGAAAATGCAGCAAAATACGGACTTGAAAATTCGACAATAACCATAAAAGCAGGACTTTTGGGAAGTGGCGTAATGAATCAATATTCCGCTCCCGACAACGAAAATGTTTCAATTAAAATAATTAACTTTGGGGGCGAAATTCCATCTGAGGATTACGAAAAAATCTTTACGAAATTTGCAAGAATTGATAATCCGCTAACCAGAAAAGTTCAAGGAAGCGGACTGGGATTATACATTACAAAGAATTTGGTCGAAAAAATGGGTGGCAAAATCTCTGTCAACAGCACGTTGAAAGATGGCTCAAAAGACGTTTATATAAACACTTTTGAGGTGATTTTACCGGCTGCAAATATTGAAAAACAAGCGAGGGAAAAATGCAGTCAGTAACTCTAATTATCGACAAAAGGCGCGAACTTTCGACAAAGTACAAAAAGCTCCTAGAAAACAATCATAGCAAGGTTTTTATAACAAAAAATCTGCTTTCGGCAATGAAACTTATTCAGGATAAAGAGCCTGATTTGATAGTAATTTCGGACAGTGTCGACGGGAATTTGTCCGATTATTGCAAGAAAATTCGAGCTTTGACATACAATATGCGACCAATTATTATTGCGACTTCAAAATCTGCCGAGTTGCAAGACAAGCTTGATGTGCTTGAAAACGGCGCTGATGACTTTATTTCTGAGCCTGTGAATTCGGAAGAATTTTTGATGCGTGTGAAAGCCCATTTGCGGAGAGAATTTGAGTCTAATATGGATTTAAAACATCTTCTCCCTGGGAAAAATTACTCAATGCGGGCTCTAAAACGCATCGTAAGCGAGGAAAAACCTTGGGCTGCAATGCTTGTGAGTATCGAAAATTTTGAAAACTACAAGGAAACTTATACAGAACTTGCCTCAGATAAACTTGTCCAAACCTATTGTGCAATCATAACTTCTGCCCTTTCAGAAGGAGATTTTTTAGGTTCGATTGCCGAAAACAAGTTTATCATAATTACGGACAGCATAAAATCTGAACAAGTCGCAAATTATCTGACTTTTGCCTTCGATTCGGTTGCCTCAAAATTTTATTCGCAAATGGACAATCGACGCGGGTTTATGATTATGCACGGAGATGAGCTAGCCGGAAGACGTTCCAACTTTGTACACACAACAATTGGGGTTGTGACAAATGAATTCGTTCAGTACAAAGAATCAGGACAGTTGCTAAATGCACTTTTGAGAATTCACAAACTTGCGGACGTGCCGACAAAATCAAACTTTTTGACCGAAAGACCTTTGATTAGCGGTGAAAATTCGATTGATAATGAGATAAATAATCGAGTTTTGATAATCGAAGAGGACGAAGCTATGACAATACTTTTGACGACTATACTTGACCTTCAAGGCTATGAGGTGGGCGTTTTATCGGATTATGAAGTCCCAAATGAAGCTAATCCGCCTGCTTTAATAATTCTTGATGCCGGAAAAATTGACGAGTTGAAAGGCTTAAAATTATGCCAAAAACTTCGTGAAAATTCTATTTTTGACAAGACAAAAATCGTTGTAACTTCGATTTTGCACGACAAAGAACTTGTTTTGACATCAGGTGCGGATTTGTATATCCCGAAACCTTATGAGATTTCAAGCCTTATAAAATGGGTTGAAAAGCTTTTGGATAGATAGTGGGTTAGTTAGATGCCAAGATGCCAAGAGGCATAGATGCATGGTCTGTTTCGGAAAAGTTCTTCATGTGTATTCCTTTCAATTTACTTGTATTATAATAATCAGTTGGATTCTTTGCTTAATAGAAAAGAAATTTTCCTTGCAATAATTATATTATGCGGTAACATGGTGTTGCCGAATTTTTGTAGAGGTGTTTAACTATGACTAAATGTATATTTATAACGGCAACCGGAACAGATGTTGGGAAAACATATATTTCTGCCCTTTTAGTAAAAAAACTTCGAGATTTAGGGTATAATTGCGGGTATTTCAAGCCGGCTCTTAGTGGTGCAGAGGTTAGGAACGGGAAATTAATCCCCGGAGATTGTGATTATGTTTTAAAAACAGCAGGGATAGATGCAAATCCGATGGATTATGTTTCGTATGTTTTCAAGCTTGCGGTGTCACCTCACCTTGCTTCGGAAATTGAAAAAAATCCTATCAAAATAGAAAAAATTAAAGCGGATTTTGAAAGAATTAAAAAAAATTATGATTATTTGGTTGTTGAAGGAGCAGGTGGAATTGTTTGTCCTTTCAATTTAAGTGAAAACAAGTTGATGTTGCCTGATGTTATAAAAGCTCTGGATCTGGATATTTTGATTGTGGCATCAGCATCATTGGGAACCATCAATTCTACGGTCTTAACAACAGAATATGCAAATCAACAAGGCATAAAGACAAAAGGTATAATTTTGAATAATTACAATGAAAATGATTTTATGCAACGTGACAATAAAAAACAGGTTGAAAATTTAACAGGAATTGAAGTAGTTGCAACGGTAGAGCAAAATGCTACAACAATTAGCGATTTATCGAGATTGTTTAAAGAGGTATAAAAATGAACACAAGCAAAAATAGCAATGAAACATGTTATTCTGAGGATAACAAAAATTTTACACACACGAGTTTCAGTGAACAAAAATCCTTAGCAGAAAAAGATTTGAAATATATTTGGCACCCTTGCTCTCAGATGAAGGATTATGAGGAGTTGAAACCAATTGTTGTTGATAGAGGCGAAGGGGTATATCTTTATGACATCGACGGAAACCGTTATGTTGACGTGATTAGTTCCTGGTGGTGTAATCTTCTTGGACATTGTAACCCTCATATATCAAACGAAATAAAAAAACAAGTTGACACCCTAGAACACGTTATTTTCGCAAATTTCACCCACAAGCAAGCCATCAGACTTTGCGAAAGATTATCAAAAATTTTGCCAAAAGGCTTGTGCAAGTTTAATTTTACAGATAACGGCTCATCTGCAATAGAAGCAGCAATGAAAGTCAGTTTTCAATATCATGAACAAACAGGAAATCCACAAAAAACAAAATTCATGGCTCTTTCAGAAGCATATCACGGAGAAACAATAGGAGCGTTATCTGTTGGGGATTGTGATTTATATACAAAATTGTATAAGCCTATTTTAATGGATATTGTGCGAGTTCAAGGCCCTGATTGTTACAGATGCCCTTATGGCAAAGATAGAGATAACTGTCAATGTGAATGTTTTGAACATGCTGAAAAAACTTTTGAAAAATACGGAAACGAAACTGCTGCAATGCTTGTAGAACCATTATTACAAGGTTCTGCCGGAATGAAAATTTATCCGCCTTTGTATTTAAAAAAGCTGAGAACGCTTTGTGATAAGTATAATGTTCATCTTCTCGCTGATGAAATTGCAACAGGTTATGGTAGAACAGGAAAGATGTTTGCATTTGAGCATGCCGGAGTTTCGCCTGACATCATGTGTTTATCCAAAGGTTTGACCGGTGGCTATATGCCAATGGCTATTTTTGCAACAACACAAAAGATTTATGATGCTTTCTATGACGATTACAGCAGTGGGAAAGCTTTTATGCACAGTCATACTTATAGCGGAAACCCTCTTGCTTGCTCGGCAGCAAATGCTGTTTTGGACTTGATGGAAGATGGAAATATCTTAAAAACAGCTCAGGAAAATGCAATTTTCTTCAACAATTTATTGAAAGAAAAATTTCTTTCACATAAAAATGTAGGAGAAATTCGTCATATCGGGCTGATTAACGCAATTGAACTTGTTAAAAACAAGGAAACCAAAGAACCATTTGATAGCAAACTTCGAACAGGTTATCAAATTTATAAAAAGGCATTAAAACGAGGTGTTATTTTAAGACCACTCGGAGATGTGATATATTTTAATCCGCCATTAATTATAGAACGTAAGGATTTAGAATTTGCAGCAAATGTAGCTTTCGATTGCATGATAGAAGTAATCGGAGAATAAAAACCTAATTCTTTTCATAAAGGATTTTAAATAACAGATTTTAATTATTGGATAATTAAGTTTGCAAATTAAATTTTTCACAATAATAATGCACCTCTACTAATAAAAGTAAAGGTGCATTAATTATATATTATTGCTATTTTACAACGATGTTTACGAGTTTTTTCGGAACCACAATTGTTTTTACAATTGTTTTGCCTTCCGTAAGCTCTTTAATCTTAGCACTTGATAGTGCAAGTTCTTTCAATTCGTCTTGTGACAAAGCTTCATCAGCTTCAATTTTGTCTTTAACTTTTCCGTTAATTTGTACAATCAAGGTAATTGAGCTTGCTTTTGCCAAGTCATCATTCCATTTTGGCCATTCTTGTGCGTGGATAGAGCCTTCACCGCCTAAGTCATTCCAAGCTTCTTCACATAAGTGAACCGCAACAGGTGACATCAATTTGATTAGAGTTACGATTGCAAAGCTCAAAATTGATTTGTCCTCATCGTCAAGATTAGACTTTTTGCCACGCCAATCGTAGATTGCGTTTACAAGTTCTCTGTACTTAGAAATTACGGTATTAAATTGGAAGTCGTTAGAAATATCATTAGAAATCCCTTTAATAGCCATGTGAACAAGTCTTAGCAAATCGTCGTTTTCTTTCTTTTTCAATGATCCTTTGCCAAGTTCAGCCAGATTAAGGTTAATATCCTCAGCGTTTGCGGAAATCAATCTCCAAACTCTGTTCAAGAACTTGTAACAGCCTTCAACACCGGCATCTGACCAGTCAAAATCCCTAGCCGGAGGTGAATCTGACAAGATAAACAATCTTGCAGTATCTGCTCCGTAGTTTTCAAATATTTCGTCAGGATCAACCGTATTACCCTTAGATTTAGACATTTTTGAGCCGTCTTTAAGTACCATACCTTGTGTTAGAAGGTTTTTGAACGGTTCATCAAAATCCAAAAGTCCTAAATCTCTTAATGCTTTTGTGAAAAATCTTGAATACAACAAGTGTAAAATTGCGTGTTCAATACCGCCAACGTACTGATCAACTGGCAACCATTTGTTTACTTTGTCTTTTGCAAACGGCATTTTATCGTTTTTCGCGTCTGAATATCTCAAATAATACCAGCTTGAACAAACGAATGTATCCATTGTGTCTGTTTCACGTCTTGCAGGCCCGCCACAGCATGGGCAAGTTGTAGTTGCAAAAGTTTTCGATGTTGTAATCGGAGATTTGCCGACAACACTAAAATCAACGTCTTTCGGCAACATTACAGGAAGTTGATCTTCCGGTACAGGTTGAATTCCGCACTTGTCGCAATAAACGACAGGAATTGGAGCTCCCCAATATCTTTGTCTTGAAATCAACCAGTCACGAAGTCTGTATTGGGTTTTGAATTCGCCAAATCCTTCGTCAACAGCTTTTTGAGTAATCGCTTTTTTAGCTTTTTCATTGCTCATTCCGTCAAATTCGTTAGAGTTTACCAAAACACCTTCTTCTGTATAAGCATCTGTAAGTTCATCTGCCACAATAGTTTTGTCTTTTGGTGAAATTACAACTTTCAACGGCAATTTATATTTTTTAGCAAATGCAAAATCTCTTGTATCGTGCGTCGGAACTGCCATTACAGCACCTGTTCCGTATTCTGCCAAGGCATAATCAGCTGTCCAAAGCGGGAATTCTTCTCCTGTAAATGGGTTTATGCAGTGCGTACCAAGTGGAACACCGGTTTTTTCACGTTCTGTCGAAAGTCTTTCGATTTCTGTCATTTTGCGAGCATTTGCTCTGTATTCTTCAACTGCTGCTTTGTTTTCAGGAGTTGTTAATTTTTCTATGTCTTTGTATTCAGGTGCAACTACAAGGTACGTAATCCCGTGAACTGTGTCAGGTCTGGTTGTGTAAACAGGAATTTCCATTCCTTCGATTTCTTTGACCTTAAATCTGAAAATTGCACCTTGCGACTTGCCAATCCAGTTAGCTTGCATTGTTTTTACGTTGTCGCCCCAACCTGTCAATTTGTCGAGATCTTCAAGCAAAACTTCTGCGTAATCTGTGATTTTCAAAAACCATTGTGACAAATATTTTTTCTCAACAACGTGGTCGCATCGCCAGCATTTGCCATCGATTACCTGCTCGTTTGCAAGTACTGTACCACATTCTTCACACCAGTTTACGGCAGCTTCTTTCTTGTAAGCTAAACCTTTTTTATAAAGTTGTAAGAAAAGCCATTGAGTCCATTTGTAATAATCAGGTTTGCAAGTTGTAACTTCTCTATCCCAGTCATACGAAAGCCCAAGCATTTTCAACTGTTTTGTCATATAAGCAATATTTTCAACAGTCCATTTTTCAGGATCAACTCCATGTTTCATTGCTGCGTTTTCAGCCGGAAGTCCGAAACTATCCCAACCCATTGGGTGAAGAACGTTGAAACCGTTCATTTTTTTGAAACGTGCAATTACGTCGGTAATTGTATAGTTTCTAACGTGTCCCATGTGAAGTTTCCCTGATGGATAAGGAAACATTGACAATGCAAAATATTTCGGTTTGTCACTGTCATCAAGGGTTTGGAATGCTTTATCTTCTTCCCATTTTTTTTGCCATTTTTTTTCTATTTCCTGTGGAAAATATGCGTCTTTCATCTTTTTCTCACCTCATATAATCTACTGTGATTATAGTAGCACAAAAAAATCTTTTTATGTATAATTGATGGCATGAAAAAGTTATCCGTTTTAATAATTTTAACATTACTACTTGCAAATATTTGTCCGGCAGAAGCTGGAATTATTTCTCTTCACAAATCGAGAGCTGAACAAAACCGGCTTTATAAATCGGCTTATAACGATGTAAAACATGTCATAGACCAACAAACAGTTTATACCAACAAGTATGACTTAGACGGTCTTTCAAGTCTTTATGCGAAAGAGTTTGTAAACTCTGACGGGTTTAATAAAGAGGTTTATTTCAAATTAATTAAGGAAACTTGGGAAACTTATCCTGATATTTCTTACAAAACTCAGATTAATAAAATAGAAGTTGGAGAAAACTATGCAACTGTTTATGTTGATGAAGTTGCAGTTGCGACATCTAAGGAAACCGTTGAAGATTTGACCGTAATCGGAGAACTTTATTCAACTTCAAAATGCGTTTATTATCTTGAAAAACAGGGCTCTAAGTGGCTAATCAGTTCCGAAAAAGTCCTTGATGAAACTTCAACTCTAAAATATGGTGATGCAAGATATGCTGATATTAAATTAAATGTCCCGAAACAAATCGGTGCAGGCAAAGAATATACGGCAAGTTTAAATGTCGTAACTCCTGTTGATAGCGTAATTATCGCATCTATCAGCAAGGAAAACATTGTTTATCCGCAAACAAAATCGGAAGACGCTTTCAGAAAATTAACCGACAACAGCGTTTTAGAACGAGTTTTTACCTCTAATAAAAACAATGTAAACGAATATGCAGTTGCGTCTGTCGGAGTAACCCGAGCTGAGAGTGTTTCAGATACTCAGGCAAGAATTTATATGGGCGGATTAGCATTTATAATGACAAGGATTAACGTAATTCCGGAAAACAAATTTATCCAAACAGAAAGTGAAAAATAATGAGCAAAGGATTGGAAAAAACAAGTAAATTTATATATTTTGTAGTATGCTATGCATTTTTTATTTTTGCAGATCTTTATATGTCAAGCATTCTTGTTGACAAGATTACGCACGGATTTAGAATGTCAAACCCTGTTTTTTCACTAAATTATGTCAAAAACACAGGCGCTGCATTTAGCATTTTGCAGAATTCACGAGAATTATTGATAATCCTTTCAATGATTGCATTGGTATTATTAGCTTTACACGTAATCCATCATTTGAAATCAATTTCATTAAAAACTTGTTTTTTCATAGCACTTTTATCAGCAGGAATTGCCGGAAACTTGCATGAAAGAATAGTTTTTGGATATGTAAGAGATTTTTTCCAACTTAATTTTATAAACTTTCCGGTCTTCAATATCTCAGACATATTCATCAATATCGGTGTAATCGCCTTAATCATAATGATTTTAATTAAAAGAAAATAACCCTCCACACACACTACACAAATAAAATATACACTGCACAGCTACTGCAACTTGCAGAATTAGTTATCTAATATCAATATACATATTCAGAAATAAAAAAAAGAGCCTCTTTTATTGAGGCTCATTGGAATTAAGAATAGCTGGAAGTATGAAAAAGATTAATTATATTTAATAGAATAAGTGTTATTTTTACAATTACCCAAGTGGCGAATATACAAAATCCACTTCGATAATATAAAATAAGACAATAATTAGCATGCTAACTGATACTAAAACAAACAAAAATCAATCCAGAATATAATAAGTGTATCAATAGCACTTTATCTTGAAACCATTGATATTAAAGAGTTTTAGAGAAGCTTAACAAATCTTTATCATAGGGGTTGACAAATAAAACAGTATGGTTTATAGTAAAAGTGTTAGATGAAGTGTTAATTAAACACTTAATAACAAAAACCTCAGAGAGGAGGACAAAATGTTAACAATCAATCCAGTAAAATTTAATACAGTAAAACCTATTTCTTTCGGTGAAGGAAATTTAAATAATATAACCCCGAATGTAGCGATATTATCACTACAAAACCCAAATGCGAAGATTAACTTTGAAAACGACTTAAATCGTACTCAAAAGGCAGACATGGCTCAAAACCCAAATATGCTAAAAGCACTTGGTGCTAAGCTTCGTAAGACTTATAATATACTATTTTCACCTGATTACGACAGAGCAAATAGAAGCCACAGACACATTGCGTTTATGGGTTAATGCCCTGTCACTTTACCCCGAACTTACATCATAGATAATAACAATTAACCATGTTGCTAAGTAATTTTTATAACTTAAATCGGTTCAAACCAAAAGTTTGAACCGATTTTGTATATTCTCCTCAGAATGACGACTGATAGCAACTTTTACCGATACGAACTTATCGCCTTAACGACCTATCGGCTTTTAAGACAAAATATCTCTCAAAATTATGAACTGAACATTGTAAATACTTTTTCTACGTTTTTACTAATCAATTGTTTAACCGTATCGTATTCAGTATTCAAAGCCGACAATTCAGTATCTATATTTTTCATATTTAATTCTAAGTTTTGTTCTTTGTAATTTAATTTGCTTTTCTTAATATTGTATTCTGCCTCAGCTCGTGCAATCGCTTCATCATCAGTAATTTCTGCAATATGATCACTTGCTGTGTAATGCCCCTGATAAAAATATCCGTCTGTATTCAAACTCATCACAAATAATTGACCATTTTTCAACGCATTATTCAAGTAATTTGGATCTTGTATTTGTTGTTGTTTTATTTTGTCAGTAGAAGCACCATACATACATAAAGCGTTGTACAGTTGGTTATAAAAATCGGCATTTAATTCGTTAGTATCTGTTTTGGCTGACACGTTTTCAACCAAAAAAGTATAATTCAAATCATCTGTAACATAGACACTTTTCTTTGCAGATGCCTTATCAATAGTGTAACCACTCTTAAAACCATCCATAACTGCGGCAAAGTTGGTTAAATAAGATTTTAACAAGTTTGTCAAGCTGAATGAATAAGTTTTACCACTATTAATAATTCCGTTGCTTGATCTAGCTGTGTTTTGCAAATCTGACCAATTTCCACTGCCGGAAATTGTGCCTTGTAGTTGCGCTTTTGTAATTTCAAGTGCTTGCGCCAAGGCATCATTAGATTCACTATCGACATTCAACCCCTTAAATTCAGTAGCACCAGCATTATAACCTAACAATGTTGCCATTTCTTCTAAAACATTTTGAGCTAGCTTTTCAAACTCTTCTTTTGAATCCATATAAGCCGTAAACTCACATTTTCCACTCAAAATATCTCCAAGAGTAAGAGTCTTCATACTATCAGATGTTAGAGATTGCCCATCTTTATTAATTCTAATCTGACCATTTTTTTTAGGATCTGAAACTACATTATCAGTTTTTGTAATAGAACTGAAACCCATTGCATATTTCAAATCTCCTTCTTTATGTTTAACAGATTTTGTTGGAACATATACGGTAATATCAACCGGAGCAATACTATTCGCCGCCAATTTTAATTTTGTATTTGCAGGAATTGAGTCACCGGTTTTACCTGTTACTGCTGTACCATCACTATTTGTTCCTTGCCAAGTAGCTTGTGCATTTTGTTCTTTTGAACCAATATCATAACCATTTATTGCAATATCAACAATATCTCCTGCTTTATATGTAGTCAACACATAATTTCCGCCTTTATCTAATTTAGTTCCAGCAGCAGTTACAGTTCCTGCCGGATTTCCTTCTGTTGCAAAAACATTTACAATAGGGTGCATAAGTTCTGTATTTGCCGCTAATGATACGATATTACTGTTTGTATCTCCTTTTTCATATTTTGCATCTTTTAAGTGGTTTATAAATGTAGGAGAATTCATTGCATTCGCAATCTTTTTATCACTGATTTCTCCACCAACTCCAATTTGAGTATAGCTACCTTTCAAGCCTTTAATACCAGAAATAACCGAACCATCAACCATTCCAGCAGCCCCAAGTTGTTCCAAGAAAGCATTTCTTCCTTGTTCGGAATATTGATTTACAGTAACTTCCTTACCATTTTCATTTTTAATTACAGCTGTTTTTCTAGGATTACCATTGCTGTCAACAATTCCTGCTTTTACGGCAGCATTAAACATGCTTTCTGATAAAACAACACGCCCTTGCGTATCGGTTACTAAGAAGGCATCATACTCATTCAAAGCAGAAGGAGTCATCATCAAGTCATATGACAAGTTGTACACATCGCCGGTTCCATCACAATTACTGTCTGCGTCCCAAACAAGTTTTGTTGCAGTCAAAGCGTCTTGATACTCCTGAGCAGCTTTTTGCTGTTCTCGGGTAACAGAAAGTTTTTGTTGTGCAATTTGCATTGATTCAAATTCACAATTCATCTTTCTTGAAGTTATGGCTAAAAATCTTGCTTGTGAAGCTGCCAATCCCATTGTAGTAACGCTTTCCTTTCAGTTTTTCTTAGTAACTTACATGTCTTTCTCTCGTATTAACGACATTTTTGCTAAAAAACTTTAAGAATATAAACAGGTTTATTAAGATTTTGTTACAATAGATTTTTAAAAATATACAACAAAAAAGCCCTCTAATAGAGGGCTTTTTGCAATTTTGATTAATCAATAATCGCTTATTTGATTTCAACAGTTGCGCCAGCAGCTTCAAGTTGTTTTTTGATAGCTTCAGCATCTTCTTTTTTGATACCTTCTTTAACTGCTTTTGGAGCGCCATCAACTAAT
Source organism: uncultured Candidatus Melainabacteria bacterium (assembly GCA_934717895.1). Taxonomy (GTDB): domain Bacteria; phylum Cyanobacteriota; class Vampirovibrionia; order Gastranaerophilales; family Gastranaerophilaceae; genus Stercorousia. The sequence goes on from CAKUZO010000027.1 coordinate 16,546, forward strand.
TCTTTAGCTTCTTTCAAGCCAAGACCAGTGATAGCTCTAACTTCTTTCAATACAGCGATTTTGTTAGCACCAGCTGATGCCAAGATTACGTTTACTTCAGAAGCTTCTTCAGCTGCTGCTTCACCAGCTACTGGAGCTGCTGCTACTGCTACTGGAGCTGCTGCAGATACGCCGAATTTTTCTTCCATAGCTTTTACTAATTCAGCTGCTTCTAACAAAGTTAATTTTTCAATTGATTCTAAAATTGTTTCTACGTTACTCATTATTTTTCTCCTTTTAAGTTGTTTTTGTACTTATCGTTTGTGTCTTGGATTATTGGCGACTCGAAACTTTTCATTTCACTACATAAATTTTTATAAAATTTATTCCGCTTCATTAAGTTTCTCGTTATGTCGTGCTGGGTTCGCTAAAGCTCACGCGGCACACTTGCCAAAATCCGCTAAGCAGTTTTTTGATCTCTGACTGCTGCCATTGCTCTTGTAAGTTGAGCCATAACTGCATTGATAGATCCAACAATTCCAGTTGCAGGTGAGTTGATAGAACCAAGAATTTTTGCAAGAAGTTCTTCTTTTGAAGGCATTTTTGCCAATTCTTCTGCTTCTTTTGCAGACAATAGGTTTCCATCTAGTGCACCACCAAGAATTGCACCTTTTTTAGTATCTTTAATAAATTTTGCAACTGCTTTTGCAGGACTTACTTGATCTTCAAAACCGAAAGCGATTGCTACAGGTCCTGTCAAAGAATCAGCAAGAACTTCAAAATCAGTACCCTTCAAAGCGATTTTTGCCAAAGTATTTTTAGTTACCATGTAGTCGCCACCATCTTTTTGAAGGCTTCTTCTCAAATTAGTGATTTCTTCTACAGTATATCCTTTATACTCTGTCAAAATAGCTACTTGGGCTTTTTCTGCTTTTGCTTTTATTGCATCTATTTTTTCAGATTTAAAAGCTTTTGTTGCCATGATTAGCTCCTTTGTTTTTTGTTGTTTATCGACCTAAAAATACAAAAGATTTTGCATCTTTCATATTTGTCCGCAAAATCTACTAGGTTAACACATCTATTTATAAATTATTATATTTCGACTGTTTCCTCGGTTAGCTGATTTATTAAGGAAGCTTTTAAAAGTCAAGGTTACTCTTTTCTTTTATTTTTCACTCTTTAAAGGGTCTTGGGATTTATTAATCTTGCCCTGTCCGAGTGTTGCTTCCGCTAACTGTCTGCGGTTACAGCTTTATAATACAAGAAACATTATAAAAAATCAATAGTCTAATTAATCTTTCTTAATCAAAGACCATACATCGCTGTTCTCATCAGGGTTTATCGCATAAGACCCTCTCAAAAACGGCTTAAAATTCGCTCCATTCAATAACTCATAACGCATACAAAAATTACTCAAACAAACAGGTTCATTTTGAATATTCAAACTTACTAATTTTTCCAATAATGGATAAACTTCTGTTTTAAAGTTCGTTTTTTCATCATAAACATCAACAGCAATATGACTGATAAAAATCCACTTTCTCTTTTTCATATTAGTTTTAATTCTGTTGGTAACTAGATTTATAAATGTTAATAAATTATCAACTTCATCAAAATTTTCCATCAAAATTAGCATCTTATTACCGGTTTTAGCAAATTTACAACCTGATATATTTTTTATTGAGGAATAAAACACTTTGAATGCTTCGTCTTCTTTTTCTTTTATACCGGCTTTCTTATCGCCACCCCAACACTCGTCAATCAGCATGCTTTTAGCTGTTAATTCAATTAAAACAGCAACATTATTGCTTTTTTTAATTCTATTATTAAGTTCTTTTTGAAGAGATTTATTAAACTTATCCTCTTGAACTTTTTTACTTTTATCGATTTCTCCTTTTAAAATGTCAATACCTTGCAACAAGTAATATTTCAATTTTGCCAACACAACAACAATTCCGGTTGCAAGAATATCAAACAACAACAGAGAAGCATCAATAAATGTTCCGCCCGCATTAACATCTCTTGTATAAAAACTTCTTATAAATTCAGCAATAGTATCTGCAAGCGGTTTTACAAAATCAAATGCCGATACATTTATAAGACTTAAAAACCAATATGTTGCAGTCAAAAAAACTATAACCATAAGCATAATTTGAAGCACAAAAGCTATATTTATGATTATTTTTAACATATTTAATAGAAGTTTATAAATTTTTATCATATATTTCCTAATGCAATATTATCTATCAAACGAACATTTCCAATTTTTAGAGCAATAAACACAATAGTGTTGCCATCAGCAACTTGCTTTTCCTCTAAATCATCTGCATCTCTAAATTCCAAATATTCCAAAGCATGAGCTTCATTCAGAAACGAATAAGCTGTTTCAGTCAAGGCTTTTACATCAGTAATTCCTTTGTCATAGCAAGCTTTGATATTAAACAAAATCTTGCTCAAAGCCAGCGCATTAACTTTATCTTCCTCTGAAAGATATTTGTTTCTTGAAGATAGAGCAAGTCCGCTTTCTTCCCTAACAATCGGGCAAGGAATTATTTGAACAGGGATATTTAAATCTTTTACCATCTTTTTCAAGATGATTAGCTGCTGCCTATCTTTTTCCCCAAAGAAAGCAAAGTCAGGTTGAACTATATTGAACAACTTATTTACAACAGTACAAACTCCGTCAAAATGCCCGACACGAGATTTTCCACAGAGTTTATTTACATAGAAAAACGGAGGAATTACATAAGTCAAAAAGTCGTTCGACATAATGTGTCCTTCGCCGTACATTTCTTTCGGACTTGGCGCAAAAACAATGTCCACGCCAGCGTTTTCACATAATTCTTTATCCGCATCAAGAGTTCTCGGATATTTGTCCAAATCTTCTCCGGGGCAGAATTGAATAGGATTTACAAAAACCGAAACCACTGTTTTATCACATTTTTCAACCGCTTTTTTTATTAGGCTCAAATGCCCATTATGCAAGGCTCCCATTGTTGGAACAAGCCCAACTGTCAAACCTGCTTTTTTCCATTCTATAATCTTTTCTCTAACTTCTGCTATTGTATGAACTAACATATTATCATCTCTCTTTCGGCAAAATTATACCACAAAATAAAATTTTTTATAAAAATACAATTTTTGACCTATTACATTTTTTTGCATGTTTATTATATAATACATTTATCGTTATAGGAGAGAAAAATGGATCAACAAACTTACATGAAAATAATGGGCTACGTGCCTACGGTTATTGAGGCATCTTCTCGTGGAGAACGCTCATTTGACATCTTTTCAAGATTATTAAGAGAAAGAATTATCTTTTTGGGAACTGAAATTGATGACGAAGTTGCAAACTCTGTTGTTGCACAGTTGTTGTTGCTTGACAGCGAAAATTCTGAAAAAGATATCATGCTTTATATCAACAGCCCTGGTGGCGTTATCACTGCCGGTATGGCAATTTACGATACAATGCAATTGATTAAATCAGATGTATCAACAATATGTTTAGGCGACGCCGCATCAATGGGCGCTTTCTTACTTTGCTCAGGTGCTAAGGGCAAAAGACTTGCTCTTCCAAATTCAAGAGTAATGATTCACCAACCGCTAGGTGGCGCTAAGGGGCAAGCAACAGATATCGAAATTGAAGCGAAAGAAATCTTGCGTATGAAAGATATGTTGATTGGAATTATTGCTGAAAATTCCGGTCAACCTATCGAAAAAGTTAAAGAAGATTGCGAACGAGATCACTTCTTAACAGCACAAGAAGCTTTGGAATATGGACTTATTGATAAGGTTGTAACAAGAGACAAAAAATAAGTCATGTTACAAAACTTAATAAAACCTGTAAAAACATGCAATTCTTAGGAGTTGCATGTTTTTATATAAATGTAGGTTATAAAAAGGTTAGTTTACAAAGTTAGAAAAGGTAGGAAAGTAAAATGTCATTCTTGATTTTCGCGTATCGAAAATTAGACATTCTGAGTCGGAAAAATGATTTAAACTATCGTTTAATGAATTTGACCAGAAAGTTGTCAGACTTGCAGCAATACTCTGCAAATATTGGCGATGGATCTGTGTCAATGAGCGATATGATGAACACTCCGGGTTCAATGTTTAATCGACAATTGATGTTTATGCAATATTCGCATAATGCGGCATTGTTTGGGGCAAACCAACAAATGCAGATGATGCAACCGCAAATCGCAATGCAAATGCAGCAAATGCAAGATCCTAATATGCAGGCTATGTATCAAAATTGGATCTTCAAAAGTCTTTATGATCAACAACGAGAACAAATTGGGAAACAAGAAGCCAAACTTCTTAATGAACAAGAAAAACAAATTCAAGCGGAAAAGGCTAAGATTGAAACTCAATTGAAGTTGTTGGATCAAGAATATGAAGCTTGTAAGGAAGCCGAAACTAAAGGCGCTGAGCAGATGAAACCTAGTTTCACGGCTTAATAGCTCATAGTTCTTAAATTTACCTAAATTAATTCCTATCCTTAACTAACCTGTTAAAGGGTTCGCTAAACTGCGAGCCCTTTTTTCATGTTTAAACCAAAATTATTTCATCAATTTTTACGTCAAACTCTTCGTGCGGAAGGCTTTCAACAAAAAGCTCTTTAAATACAACTGTTATTGTTTTAATATTCGGGTTTTCAGCGAGAAATCTATCGTAAAACCCGCCACCATAGCCGAGGCGAAAACCATTTTTATCCGCCATCAGCGCAGGAACAATTGCAAGATTTATTTGATTAGGATTAATCGAATTTGTGCAAGGTTCGCAAATATTTAAGTCGGATTTTATTAGTATATCTTCTTTTTTGTAAGGACAAATTTGAAGTTTTTCTCCACAAACTTTTGGAAGAAAAAAGTTTTTACCATCGTTTAATAATTCAAGAAAATTAAATTCATATTTCAGTGGGTAAAAAATTAAAATATTTTTAGAATTTTTATAAAGCGAACTTCGCTGAACCCTACTATTTGCAATAGAATTCGCATTTTTTGAAAACAAATTTTTTCTAATTTCTTTTGCGTTTTTTCTCAAAGAATTTTTGTCCATAAACTGATTATACTATGCAAAAAAATCTTAACAAATTCTTAAACTGGTTTTGTTAATAAATCACTTGTAAAAAAATTTTTCCCATGTCATAATCTAGTTATTGGAAAGGCTAGTCATGGCAAATATTTTAGTATATTTACTCGATGGAAAAATTTATATCAACTTAACTAATAGATGTACAAATGACTGTATTTTTTGCCTTAGAAAAGACAAAGACGACGTTGTCGGTCAAACTTTATGGTTGGACAATGAAAACTCAAATGCCGACGATGTTATAAAACAGTTTGAAGAGAAACGAAATGAGCTTCTTACAACTCACAATTTACCATTTAAGGAAGTTATTTTCTGTGGTTACGGGGAACCGATGTTGAAGTTTGATGTCATGAAACAAGTGGCAAAATATATCAAAGACAAATACCCTGAAACTAAGATTAGAGTAAATACAAACGGGCATGCAAATTACGTTTATAAGAAGAATGTTGTACCGGAATGCAAAGGACTTATTGATGAGTTTTCAGTAAGTTTGAACGGTTCAACAAAAGAAGAATATGACGAACTTTCTCAACCAAAGTTTGATGAAGCATACGATGAGATGAAAAAATTCATTAAAGCTTGTTCTGATGAGGGAATTTCAGTTGTTACAAGTGTTGTAGAAGGCTACAAAGGCAGACATCTGGATTTGAAAAAATGCGAAGAAATCGCAAAAAGCTTAGGTGCAAAATTTCGCGTCAGAGAATGGATTAAAAACGGATATTAATATTATAACTCATTTATAAAACAGACCAAAAGAAAGGAAAAAACATGAACATTTTAGACAAAATCATGAAACCAAAATCAATTGCGGTTATTGGTGCGTCA
>CAKUZO010000028.1 GCA_934717895.1 uncultured Candidatus Melainabacteria bacterium
GGTAAAGCACCTTCCTTTTATTTTGCGCTTGGCGCGATTCGAACGCGCGACCTATCCCTTAAAAGGGGAGTGCTCTACCAGCTGAGCTACAAGCGCAAGTTAAATTTGCTATTTATTTCGCCTGTGGTTTTATCTTAGCAAGAACATTTTTTAATGTCAACAGTTTTTTATTATTTTCTTTACAATTTCTATAAAATTTAAGCCCGTCTTGCATAACGGGCTTTTTATTACTTCAAATGAATATATTTTTTTGCACAATCAAACATTGCATTTACAAGTGCTGCGTTGGAATATATGTTCATTCCGTTGGTTTCAAGCACTTGTTTCATGCGCTTTTCCCACATTGAATAAATGTCATCTTTATTCAAATCCAAAACTTGCGCAATCATTGTCAATTCTTTAAAATCTATCGGAATTGGCAGTGAACCCCTCAAAATATCAACAATATCAAGACGTTTTTTGCGTGGGAATGATTTTAAGAAATTCACGACAGTCATGCCTTTTTCTTTCATCACACTTTTGAAAAATTCAACAGAATCATCAATCAAAATCGGTTCTTGCGGAATTTTATACTCTTCAAATTCTTCGGGTTCAATTTCCATGACTGTTGCAATTCTCTCTAATGTTGTAGCCCTCGTCGAAAACGGAATAGAATTGTCTATAAGGTTATACACGTAAGACAATGTAACCCCAATCATTTCGGCAAAATCTTTTTTGTGCAAAGAGTTTTTATCTAAAAACTTTGCAACTTTTTCTGAACTCTTTTCTTGTACAATTTGTTTATTTTTCATAATTTAATCCTCATCTTTGGCATTTTCAAAATAAATGTTTTTTATCAATTTGTTAAGCGAAAGCATGGTAAACAGGTGTGGTAATATTTATTTACGTTAAAATAATAAATATAAAGGACAAAAGAATATGAAATTAATTGTAGGACTGGGAAATATTGGCGAAAAATACTGCTTTACACGACATAATGCAGGTTTTATGGTGTTGGACAAGTTAGCACTTGATAAAGGCTTTTCGTTTAGAGAAGAGAGCAAATTGAAATGTTTTCTTGCAAAATCAGGTGACATAATCTATATAAAGCCGACGACTTTTATGAATTTGTCGGGCGAGGCTGTCAGAGCGGTAATGGATTATTACAAGATTGATGTGAAAGATTTGTTAATCGTTTACGATGATATCGCGCTTGATTTGGGAAGAATGCGATTTAGAGCAAACGGTTCTGACGGCGGGCACAATGGGATTAAATCTATTATTAAACATGTCGGAACAAAAGAATTTGACAGGCTAAAAATCGGTATAGGTCCACAGCCTAATATTCCGTCAGAAAACTATGTTCTTCAAAATTTCCCAAAAGAGCAACTGGAAGAATTAAAAGAGGTTTTAAAAAGGGCTGACGAAGCGATTGAATTTTATCTTGAAAATGGAATTCAAAAGGCGCAAAACAAATTTAATTAGCCCAGATGATTATTGATATTCCCATTTTTTATATATAATTAAGGAAAGGCAGAAAATTAAGGAGTTCCAAATGAGTTTACAATTGGCAGAACAATATGAAGAAAACGAACAATATACACAGGCTTATGAAGAGTACAAAAAACTTCATGAACGCAACCCGAAAGATTTGAGTATTTTGGAGCGTTTGGGACACCTTTCAATGCTTTTGGATAACAAGGAAGAAGCTGCTGAATATTACACAAAAATTTTGGAATCTGATGCGACAAATGTGCTTGCATACGAGCAGTTGATGGATATTTATGTTACAACTGACAGATATAAATATTACGTGTACAGGGGCAATATGCATTCTGTTGAACACCAACTTGAACATGCCATAAATGACTACAAAAAGGCTGTAAATTGCGCTCAGGACGACAACAGTATGCTTTCTGCAAGGTTTGTGCTCGGAACGCTTTATGAACAAACAGGCAACAATGTTAAAGCAATTGACGAATATTTAAAAGTTATAGACCACGAAGGTACGCACGAAGATGTTTATGTAAGACTTGCAAATTTGTATTTGAAAGAAGATGCAATGCCAAGTGCGATTGAAGTTCTTGATAGAGCGAGAAAATCAGGTTTTGACACAACAAATGTTCGTGAAATGTTATCAGATTTATTGTTGAAAAACGGGAATCCTGAAAAAGCAATTGAAACCACATCAGATGAATTGACAAAGGTTAAATGCCTTTTGGATATGGGTAAAAAGTCTGATGCGATTGAAAAACTTGAACAAATGGAAGACCAGTATGGGCATATTGCACAATTCCATTCATTGAAAGCACAGTATTACTATATGAATGGCGAGTATGACAAAGCACTTGAATGCGTAAACAAATTTGATGAGTTGGAGAAAAATTCTCCGTTGACGTATCAAATGCGTGCACTTATTTTTGAAGAGAAAAATGACGATTACAACGCGCATATCAACTGGGGTAAATACAATATTGTTCGAGGGAATAAGGATATTGCAATTAATGAGTATTTGAACGCTTATCAATTAAAAAATGATGATTTGGAATTGTTAAATACACTTGCGATGCTTTTGGAAGAGTCGAATGACAAAAATCACGCGATGGAGTTTTATGAAAGAATTGCAAAATTGGACGAAACCGACAAAAAATCTTTGGAAAAATTGGCAGAATTCAGAGAAAATATTGGTGATTACAGAATGCAGGCTGAATATTTGTTAAAACTTTATCACTTAGATAAACGTAATGCGTTGACTGTTAAGAAGCTTGGCGAAGCTTATGACAAGTTGAGAAACAAACCGGCTGCAATTGAGTGCTATGAAAAATTCTTGGAAATCGGCAAAGGCAGTCCTGAATATTCAAAAATTCAACATAAATTAGAAAAATTGAAAAATTCTGATGTTCAAGAGGACGAAGGATTTTTGGATAAGTTTATTAATTGGTTTAATCGAGGTAAAATGTAATTATCTTAGAAAGTTTTATTGTCCTTTGCTATAAAATTTGTTTGTGATACAATTTTTTCGTATGAGTACACAATTCAGATATTATGCAAAAGAACTTTTAACCATTGCCCTACCGATTATATTAGGAAACCTTGGGTTTATCCTGATAGGTGCCGGTGATGTATTGATAGCCGGACGTCATTCGACAGACACGCTTGCTGCAATCAGTATTGCAACAGCAATTACAAACTGTATTCAAACATTTGGTATCGGTTTGATTTCGAGTGTTTCTCCTCTTCTTTCAAATTTTAGGGGTGAGAAAAAATCTGCTAAAAAATATTTTTATCCGACGATCAGGTTTGCGATGTTTTTAGCCGTAATTGTTATGTTTGCTGTTTTGGCATTTATTCCGGTAATTGATTATTTGAAATTTGACCCAAAACTTGTACCTATGATTAAGCAATATATGTTCGTGACTGCGTTTGCGACATTTGGAGCATATTTACACGCTGCTTTGAAGGAATTTTTGCAGGCTTTTGAAGTCGTAATGTTTCCAAATTTAGTTACGGCAATTGCGGTATTTTTAAATATTGCGGTTAATGTTCTTTTGGTATTTGGTTGGGGGATAATTCCTTCACTGGGAGCCTTAGGGCTTGCCATTGCAAGTTTTATTGTAAGATATTTTATGGGCTTTGCGTTGTTGATTTATTGTTTCAGAATGATGAATTTCAACGACTATAAAGACTTTGAATATTATAAAAATTTGATAAAAATCGGAATTCCTATATCTTGTGCAATTCTGGTAGAATTTATTGCTTTCAACAGTATCGCAATAATTATGGGAAGAGTTTCAGGCGTTTATGCAGCGGCTCAAAACCTTGTTTGTACCTTGACAACAATCTCATTTATGGTTCCGTTTGCGGTGTCTAATGCGATTGCCGTTAAGGTTGGATTTGCCAACGGTGCCGGAAATGTCAAAGATTTGAAACGTTATTCGTTTGTCGGTACAGTTATTTGTGTCGGATTTATGATGTGCAGTGCTTGCGTATTTGCAACATTCCCGCATTTTCTTGTCGGGTTGTTCACATCTGACAGCACGCTTGTTAAAATTTCGGTTCCAATTTTGTATGTGCTTGCGGTGTTTCAAGTTTTCGACGGTTTGCAAGTTGCACTATCAGGCATTTTCAAGGGCATGAAAAAAACAGGTGTTGTACTTGTTGCAAACTTTATAGCATATTGGCTTGTATCAATCCCACTCGGATATACTTTGGCGTTTAAATACAATTTGAATATTCGAGGTTTCTGGTACGGATTAGCTTCGGCAGCAATATTGCTTTGTGCGATTATGTCAACAATGCTTTTCAAAAACATCAAAAAGCTAACTAATTTAGATAAAGCAAAATAATAGGAGGTACAAAATGATTAAGAATATTTCCATGATTGCCCCCCCCCCGAAGACGGTTTAAATGCGAAATCGGGAGCAGAAAAAATAAAAGTCGCTAAGACGCTAAGACGTAAAGACGATAAGTCCGAAACAGAAATAGTTGCTATCAGTCGTCATTCTGAGGTTCGCCTGAACCGAAAGAATCCAGCTTATTGCAATACAAAGCAGCTGCAAAGCATCTTTGCATCTAAGTCAGTTTCTCACAAGACTAATGTTGGCGGGGTAGGTACCCCGCCCTACGTTGCTATGAACAATTTAACCGAAATGGTCTTTTCACGTTTCACTTTTCACGTTTCACTTCTCACGTTTCACTTCCAAAAGTCGCATTTACATTGACCGAAGTTCTCATTACCCTCGGCATCATCGGAGTCGTTGCTGCACTTACTCTTCCAACAGTTATCAACAAAGCACAAAGTATGATTTTGAAAAATCAGTTCAAAAAAGCGTATTCTACATTTTACAATGCGATGAAACTTGTTCAAGTTCAAAACGGCTCGCCAATGGCGTGTTGGTATTGGGATAACAGTAGTCCTTATAAGTCACTTTCGGTTAAGTGTTCAGAAAAAAACCAATATAATGAATGCATAAAATGGACGACGGAAAATGGTTCTTCTTTACCCAGTGATTTTAACGGGAATTTTTCAGAATGTAAAAAATTTTCCGAGGATTTAATAAAAACAATGAAAGTTGTAAAATTTTGTGAAAAAGATGCGTTAAAAAACGGCTGTTTAACAGAGTCATATCGTGGTGCAGATAAAGCAAACAGCGAACGAGATCCAAGTAAAGAACAAGATCCAAATCAACTGTTTAATGACTCCGCTATTAAGAAAAACTATCCGGCATTTATAACTTCTGACGGAACTCTTTATATCCGCTATGGAGCTATGGCTGGAGCTCCTATTTTTACTGTTGATGTAAACGGACATAAAGGACCAAACAAGTGGGGTTATGACATCTTTTCATTTCGCATAATCGGAAATTCGCGAGATGGAATGACAACTTTACTTGGAACTTGGTATGCAGTTGAACCTCATGGGAAATCTTTTGCTCAAATGTTGCAAAGTTTTTAATTTTCCAAAGCTTCTGGCACACTTTAACACTTAACTTGTTTGCAAAACTGTTAAAAATAATATATTTATGCTACTATATATGTACGAATTGGAGGAATTATGCATAAAGAAGAAAGAACATTTGTTGCAATCAAGCCTGACGGAGTAAAAAGAGGTTTTGTCGGTGAAATTATCAGCCGTTTTGAAAAAAAAGGTTACAAACTAATCGGTATGAAATTATTGCAAGTAACCGAAGAAATTGCTGCAAAACATTATGCAGAACATATTGGAAAACCTTTTTATCCTGATTTAGTAAAATATATTACAAGTGGGCCGATTGTGGCAATGGTATTCCAAGGCTACCAAGCTGTTCAAGGAATTCGTCACGTATTGGGTGCAACTGATCCTTGCGAGGCTGATGTTGGATCAATCAGAGCGGACTATGCTCAATTGAAAGCTTATAACACTGTTCATGGTTCAGACAGCTTAGAAAGTGCTGAAAGAGAAATCAATATCTACTTCAAGCCGGAAGAGCTATGTGCTAACTACAAAAACATGATGGAACTTATTACTGAAAGCGTTGCAGGCTAACTGTTTTAGCCAGCGTAAGCTTAATATAAGGAAAAATAATGGGAAACGAATTTTTTAGCTATGAATTAGTGCACGAATGCAAGCAGACAGGAGCAAGAGCCGGGATTTTGAATACCCCGCACGGATCGATTTTGACTCCGATTTTTATGCCTGTCGGAACAAATTCTGCCGTAAAAACACTTACAACAGATCAAATTGTTGATACAGGTGCACAAATTATGCTATCAAATTCGTATCACCTTTATTTGAGAGCGGATTCCAAAAGAATAAAACGTTTTGGCGGAATTCACAATTGGATGAATTGGCACAAGCCTGTGTTGACGGATTCAGGCGGATTTCAGGTATTTTCACTTTCTCATTTGAATAAAATCGGAGAAGACGGCGTTGAATTTCGTGATCCGAAAAACGGGCAGAAACATTTTATAAATCCGGAAGTTTCGATGGAAATCCAACAGGACATCGGGGCTGATATTATTATGGCGTTTGACCAATGTGCTCCGTTCCCTTGCGATTATGATACTGCCAAAAAGGCTATGGAACGTACTCACAGGTGGCTTGAAAGATGTTTTAAAGCCAAAACAAATCCTCGGCAGGCATTGTTCCCGATTGTTCAGGGTGCTTTTTATGACGATTTAAGACGTGAAAGTGCTTCTGTCATCTCATCTTATGACGCTGTTGGCTACGCAATCGGCGGATTGAGTGTTGGGGAAACAAAAGATATAATGAATCATTTTGTTGAATTCACAGCACCATTGTTACCTAATAATAAACCGAGATACCTTATGGGGGTTGGGACGCCGGAAGATTTGCTTGATGGGATTAAACGAGGAGTCGATATGTTCGACTGTGTTTTGCCTACAAGAAACGCCCGTCATGGTTCTTTCTTTACTTGGGAAGGTAAATCGAATATCAAGACCCAACAGTATGCTGATGATCCTCGTCCGCTTGTTGAGGGCTGTGACTGTTATGCTTGTAAAAATCATTCCAGAGCTTATATCAGACATCTTTGGAGATGTGGTGAAAGCACTGCCTCAACTTTGCTTTCAATCCACAACATTAAGTTCTTGGTAGATTTTTCTCAAAAATGTCGTCAAGCTATCTTAGAAGACAGATTTGGCGATTTTTATAACGAGCATTATAAAAAACTAATTTCTTAATGCCTTTCAAAAAATTGCTGAAAAGTAGATGTTATTCTATAAATTTTAAAGCTTTACGCCGTAAAAAGCTTTTTACAGAACCGCTTTTATTGCCTCAATCATGCCTGTTTCATCAGCAATATTTTTGCCTGCAATATCAAATGCTGTGCCATGTCCCGGAGAAGTCCTGATAACATCAAGCCCTATTGTCATATTTACTGTTTTGTCGCCGGCAACTGTTTTAATCGGGATTAGCCCCTGATCGTGATAATTTGCAATATAGCAATCATAAGTCGGACGAGTTGTTTCAAATTTTTCGCCAAAAGTAGTTGCCAAATATTCCCTTGCGGCATCAACAAACAAAGTGTCAGCAGGAAGAGGCTTGGTTATATTAATCCCTTTGTGGCGTAACTCATTCACTGCCGGAATTAAAATCTCAATTTCTTCTCGACCTAAAATCCCGTCTTCACCGGCATGCGGATTAAACCCACATAGGGCAAATCGTGGATTTTTTATCCCAAAATGTTGATTGAAAAAATCTTTTAAGTTCAAAACTTTTTCAACAACCACATCTTTTGTCAGGTTAATATCTTTCAACGCCACATGTCGAGTCAAAAGTAACACTCTAAAATCTTCCGCTAAGAACAACATTTCTGCAAGTTGCCCATTATGTGCAAGATATTTTTGCAAAATTTCTGTTTGTCCGTTATATTTATGCCCTGCCAAATACAGTGCATTTTTTGCAACCGGAGCTGTTACAATCGCTTTTGCTCCGATTTCACACGCCTTTTTTATGGACTGAAAAGAAAATTCGCCACTTTCCTTCGTAACCTCGCCGACCTTAATCTCTGAATTAAAAGGAATTTCAATAATTTCGTATTCCTTATCCAATTTTCCGTAAAAATCAAGAATTTTTCTGTTTGAAACAAGGACGATATTATCAGGGTTAAGACCAAGCTTATTAAGAGCTTTTATCGTAATCTCGGCTCCTATACCATTTGGATCCCCAGTTGTAATCGCTATTTTACGCATCTTGAAGCCCGCCATGCGTTTCAAAATATTTTAAAATATCAATTAATGTATTCGCATTACCAAGGTTACCGGATTTTGTAACAATCCATTGTGCGTTATGATCCAGTGTTAATGCAATTGCAGGTGCAACTTCGTCTACAAGTTGTAATTGGTATGCTCCGATTGCACTACAACATTTGTAAGAAGTTTCGCCACCTAATGTAATTAGTATAACCTCTTTTGCTTCAACTACACGTTTTGTCAATTCTGCTAAAAAGTCTGTTATAACACTTGCTAATTTAGCTCTTGTTAATTCTGCATTCAAAGAATCCTCAGAAAAGCCGTCAAAATCTTTAATCAACTTTGAAGTGTGGACCACAACTACATTGTCAAATCTGAGATTAGACGTAATTCTTTGCACTAGCTCTTCTGTAACCCCATTTAGTACTGTTTTTAAGTCTAAACAGATTGTCAAAACATCATCAAATTCATCACTATTTTCAAGTTTCTCAATCTGATTTGCAGTAATTTGAGTTGCACTGCCGGAAACAATAAATTTTGGAAGTCGTGGGAAAGTCTTTATAATATGCTCAATATCCAAATCTGCAAACCAAAATTCCCCAAGAGCCTGAGCGAAAGCAGCCGTTCCTGCCGGCAAAATTTTGTTATCAGATTTTTTTATCGCCAGTGCAATTTGTTCTACGTCAACAGTTGAAACAGCGTCAACTACAATTAATTTTTTGCCACTTTTAATAAGCTCATTAATCTTTTGAAGAACCGGTCCCGCACCTTTCATAACAGTTTTTAACTCAATACTGCCAACTAAGTCTTGATATTCAGATAAAAGTTGAGATTTTAATAAAGTCGGAACATGCGATTCACATATTGGGGAATGCGGATCACGAGCCATTTCTGTTCTCTCAATCGGAATTCCTTTCAGCAAATGATATCCGCCGACCGTTGTTCTTATTTCCGCCGGAAAAGCCGGAACAACAACAGCAGCATCATATTCTAGTGCAGCCATAATTCCCAAAACTTCAACAGCAATATTTCCTCGCAAAGTAGAATCAATTTTTTTGTAGTAAAAATCAGGGTTTAACTTCTCTGCAAACATTTTGGTGGTCTTTAAAACTCTTTCATAAGCAATTTCCGGCTCAACATTTCTGGATTCTGTTGATATTGCCCAAGTCTGAGTTCCTTTGGCATTAATCGGTTCTATCTCGTCTGAGAGCAAAATTTGTGTATTGGCACCCTTTAAGTAAAACTGTAAAGCCGTATCATTTGCCCCAGTTAAATCGTCCGCAATTATTCCTACAATATTAGAATTGATAATCATAACTATATCTCTTGAATATCTCTTTTTGAACCCAACAATCTGATGCTATTTGCAAGTACATAGAAGTTTTCTCTATCGTTTCCGGTTGCTTTGTCTGTCCATTTGTTTAATGCAATTCTGCCGTCAACAACAACTTGAACTCCTTTTTTTACGTATTCTCCCGCAAATTCCGCAAGCTTATCCCAAACATCAATATTGAACCAGTCTGCAACTTCTGATTTTGTTTTTGCGTCCCATCTGTTTACAGCAATAGAAAAATTTGCCTTAACTTTTCCTGACTCAAAATATCTGATTTCGGCGTCACGTCCGACTCTGCCTACTAAAACTGTTGAATTCATTTAGAACCTCTTTCCATGTATAATTTAAATACTTACATGATTTTACTACAAAAACATCTTTGCCTGCAAAGTTTGGTTACTTTTTGTAACGATTCCCAAACTCCTACAATATCACGACAAATCTTGGAAATTATTTTCAGATTTTGAATATATGTGATATAATTGGCATGTTATGGAAGAGAAAAATTTAAAATTATCTATTGCACACTTATACCCAAAACTTCTTAATTTATATGGAGATATGGGAAACATAATTACACTTGTAAAACGTTGCGAATGGCGAGGAATTTCTGTTGAAGTTGAACAAATTGATGTCGGCGACAAAATCGGCGAACACGATTTGTATTTCATCGGCGGTGGACAAGACAAACAGCAACAAGATGTCGCAAGTGAACTTTATAAAAATAAAGAAATTTTAAAATCAGAGCGTGATAGAGGCGCGGTTTTTCTCGGAATTTGCGGGGGTTATCAACTTTTTGGGCACTATTATCAACCGTTTGATGGCGAAAAACTTTTGGGCATAAGCCTTATGGACGCTTATACAATTGCCGGCAAAAAACGTTTTATCGGAAATGTTACTGTTGAAACAGAGTTTTTAACTCCGAAAACTCTTGTCGGGTTTGAAAATCACAGTGGTTTAACGTACTTGCAAGGTGATACAAAACCGCTAGGGAAAGTAATTGTCGGAAATGGTAACAACGGGGAAGATAAAACTGCCGGCGGTAGGTACAAAAATGTTTTTGGAACATATCTTCATGGGTCTTTGTTGCCGAAAAACCCTCATTTTGCAGATTATTTAATCGAACTTGCACTTGAAAAACGATATGGTGAAAAGATTAAATTGTCGAAGTTGGACGACAAAATTGAGATAATGACACACGAGTCGTTGGTTGGGAAAGCTTATTAATGGAAAAGATTTTAAATTTATACAAAAAATGGTGCACAATTTCGGACAAAATAAGATTTTTGCTTATTGGCGGAGTAAATGCAGGCGTTTCTTACATAATATATGCAATTGCCATTTTTTTAATCGGACAAGAACATTACCAACTTTGCGTTGCGTTACAGTGGATAATTTCGTCGGTTTTTTCTTTCGTAAACCAAAAAATCTTTGTATTTTGCACTAAGGGGCACTGGCTCAAAGAATATTGCAAATGTTGCACTACGTGGGTTGTAAGCTATTTGTGCAACGCATTAATCTTGGAAGCTATCATTCGTTATGTTACAAAAAACGTTTATGTCGGACAATTAGTTTCTATTTTCTTGGCATCTGTTGTAACTTATGTCTTGTTTAAGCATTTTGCCTTCAAACATCGTAAAAAAGCGGACTAATCAATATCAACAGGTTCTCTTAAAATTTTGTCGATCGCTTCTCGAGCAGTAAATACAAGGGCTTCCGGAACGTTTTCGATTGTCGTAAATTGTCTTAAAACATCTACAACACGCTTGAACGAACGTACAATATCGCCTTCGCCCATATCAATTTGCTCAATGATTGTATCCCATTCTGCACCTTCAACCCACAATTCAATAAGTGATGAAAAATATGGATTAATATACATTGGAGCTTCAACCATATAACGGTTTTGCACCTTTTCAACCTTGCGTCTGATGTTTCTGATAAGGTTCAAAGTTTTTCTAACAGGTTCCGAAATTGGTAAGAACGGAATATCAATCCTTAAATCTTCTGTTGTAATTGCACAAATAACTGCTGCAAGTTGTGCCGGTGTAAGGTTTTCAAGTACATTTGAAAAAATAATTTGTGCTATGAATAGTTCGTTTTCTGATCTGATTTGTGAAGTCGTAATCCCTTGTGAAGTCGGATAATCCTCCCTCAAATAGCCAAAATCTATCAAAACACTTCTGTGAGCAAGGAATTTGTTCCAGAAAATATCTCGTTGACGCTCAATTTCCTTTTCAATCTTATTGGAGCGAACCCTGAAACGTTCCAAAACCTCAATGTTTTTCGAGTGCTTTTTGTAAAGTTTGCAAGTGTCGCATTGAAAGCTGTGCATATCTTCAAGCATAGCCTTCGTTTCCTGTCCAAATTGTTTAGCCTCAGGTGAAAGCGGTCTGTTTTTGGAGCGTTCTTGTTTGCAGATTTTTTTGTAAGTTTGACGATTTTGCACGTAAATATGACGGATTTTGTCATATTTTGCAATGCTGTCATCGCTTAGTTTGTAAGGGCAAACAAATTCACGAGATTTAATCTCACCTTCAAGTTGTTTTTGAGCAAGCAATAACGGTTGCAATCGTGAGCCTGATGAAAAATATCCGAAACTTTTTAGGATAAGTTCTTTGGCTTCATCAAGACTAAACCTTTGCAGCAAGTTCAAAACCATTGAATAAGAAGGCGAGAAGCGACTTTCAAGAGGGTTTGCATCGCTCAAAACAAGTTCTGCAACCTCATCAGGTGTTTGGAATTGTGTTCCGACAATTGTAACGTAACCGACCTCGTCCATTCCTCGACGACCAGCACGACCGGACATTTGCAAAAATTCACTTGCCGTAAGCATTCTGTGGCCTGAATCTGTCCTTTTGCTTGTAGAGCTGATAACCGTTGAACGTGCCGGCATATTTATTCCGGCTGCCAAAGTTTCTGTTGCAAAAACGACTTTTATCAAACCTTTTTGGAATAATTTTTCAACAAGAATTTTCCAAGCCGGTAAAAGTCCGGCATGGTGTGATGCGACGCCACAAAGCAAGTATTCAATGTGCTTGTTGTTGTATAGGTGTGGGTTTTCGGCAATATATTCATCTACAAACTGCTTTATCTGTGCTCTTTCACCCTTTGTAATCAAGTCCAAAGATGCACATTTTTCCATCTGTTCGTCGCATTTTCTGCGAGAAAAAGTGAAATATATCGCCGGCAACATATCGTTTTCTTGCAAATTACGAATAATTTCTTTTACATAAGATTTTTTATTTTGTAACTTTCTGCCAAAAACACGTTTTTCAGGCTTAATTTTTTTGTTAAGCTGACCGCTCGGAGTCAATAGTGGCAAAAGTTTTGTCGGCTGAGAGCTGTCAAAATAGAAAAATCTCAAAGGCACAGGTCTAAAATCAGTGTCCACAAGTTCTGTTTTTGAGTGAACAGTATTTATCCAGTCTGTAAGCTCTTGTGCGTTTGCAACAGTTGCGGAAAGTGCGATTAGCTGAACATTTGTCGGGCAGTAAATAATACTTTCTTCCCAAACCGTCCCACGTTGTTCGTCGTTCATATAGTGAACTTCATCAAGCACAACGTATTTTACGTCCTTCATATTGTCCGTAACCGAGCCGAAATTCGTACCGTATAGCATATTTCGAAAAACTTCTGTCGTCATAACAACGATTTGTGCATTTCTGTTAATAGAAGTGTCGCCCGTTAAAAGCCCGACTTTCTCTTGACCGTATTTAGTGCCGAAGTCGTAATATTTTTGGTTAGAAAGAGCTTTTAATGGAGTTGTGTAAAAAATCCTTGTTCCATTTTTTAAAGCATTGTTTATTGCGTGTTCTGCAATTACTGTTTTTCCGGCACCTGTCGGGGCACATACCACAACGCTTTTACCGTCGTCAATAAATTCACATGCCTGTTTTTGAAAATCATCTAACTCAAATGGAAACTCACTCATAACTTCTCCAATATTCTAATTCTGTCTATATTATAACATAGTTTTCCGAACTTTTCTATATTTTTTGGAGTATTTTTAGACAACTTTTTTGCTTCCACAGCCCCCCCCTTTTCTTAATACATAAAAGCCTTTCTATCACAGTTGTATGTCTGCAAAAAAATAACACCCAAAATCGGGTGTCATTTTTATAATAATTGATGAGTTGTTGCTTATTAATTTAGCTCATCTTGGGCTTGAAGCTGTTTTTTCTTATAGTTGTGCATAACTGCATCAACAAGAAGCTCATAAGATTTCATATTCTCGATATTCGGGAACTCTTCTTTGAGTTGTTCTCTGACCATTGCTTCCAGCCTGCGTTCGTCAGAACTTGATTTCAATTCGTCAACTCCGCTAATCATACTGATGTAATCAGCATTCTTTTTGTCACGGTTCATAAAATTCAACCAGCGCAACTTTGGACTGATTTGTTCATTCAAAGTTTTTACAATTTTTAAATTTTTTAAACGTTCCAACATAAGTTGACTCCTACCAATTTATTTTTTATCTTTTTTTGATTTCCTTCTTTACACTATTGTAAAGTATCCTGAATTAAAAAATTTACTTTTTTACAGAGATTGTTTACAATTCTTTATAATTTGCTAAAATCAGCAAGGTATGCATATTTTGATTTCAACAAAGTCAATAGTGCAAGTCTGTTTTCCTTAACATTTTCGTCTTTGTCCATAACAAGTACGTCATTAAAGAATTTTTCAACAGAAGGGTTGATTTTCTCTAACTGTTTCAAATACTTGTCATAATCTGCATTTTCAGAAACTGTTTCGATTTGAGATAGCAACATGCTCTCAGCCGGCTCTTTAAATAACGCCTTGTTAACTGATTTCTTACTATCTTCTTTTAGAATTCTCAAAACTCTGTTTGCACTTTCAAGCATTGCAGGCGAATTCAACTTAGAAACCGCTTCTACACGTTTGATGTAATCTGCTAAATCTGTAAGCGGATTTTTGTTGGCAGCACAAGCTTCCAAAACATTTTTCTGATATTTGTCAGACAAGAAGATTATTAATCTTTGGATAAAGAAATCATAAATTTCTTCTGTCACTTTACCGGAAACTCTGTTTACGCAAGAACCGGCAGCTTTTTTAACTTTGTCAACAAAACCTTCGCCAACTGTTGAAATCGGCAACAAAAGCAATGTTTCGTTTACCAAAGTTGCCAAATCGATTTTCAAATCGTTTGCAAGAATTGTTCTGATAATACCAAGTGCTGCACGACGAACGCCCAATGGATCTGATGAACCTGTTGGCTTTTTGCCTTCTGCAAATACTGCACAAATATTATCCATCTTATCAGCTATACCAACGATTTGACCTTCAAGAGTTTTGGCAATTTCTCCGTCTGCGTTTAGAGGGAAGTAATGCTCTTTAATACCTTCACAAACATTTTCAGGTTCGCCTGAAACTCTTGCATAGTCAGCTCCGATAAAGCCTTGAAGTTCTGTAAATTCAAATACTAATTTAGTTGCCAAATCTGCTTTTGCCAAAAGTGCAGTTCTTTCAACTGTCGGATTGTTGCCAAC
The DNA here is from genome assembly GCA_934717895.1 of uncultured Candidatus Melainabacteria bacterium. Taxonomy (GTDB): domain Bacteria; phylum Cyanobacteriota; class Vampirovibrionia; order Gastranaerophilales; family Gastranaerophilaceae; genus Stercorousia. The sequence continues at coordinate 15,016 of CAKUZO010000028.1, forward strand.
CATAAGTTTTGAAAGCTTAACAAGTCTTTGTGCTTTGTCATACATTGACCCCATACCTTTTTGGAATGTAATCCCTTTAATATCTTCAACGTAATCAACAAGCGGTTTTTTAGTATCTTCATTAAAGAAGAATACAGCATCATCAAGACGAGCTTTGATTACACGAACGTTTCCGGCTGCAACGTTTTCAAAGTTTTTACCTAAATAATTTGTCATTGTTATAAATTTATTTATTAATTTTCCGTCTTTATACAAGGCAAAATATCTTTGGTGAACAGCCATTACTGTAACAACCAATTCTTCCGGAAGTTTCAAATATTCTGTTGAAAACTCGCAAACCGCCGGAACAGGATATTCTGTAATAAATGTAACTTCTTCCAACAAATCATCAGTGTAATAAGGCTCTGCACCAAGCTTTGCAGCTTCTTCTTTTGCTCTTTCGATGATTAATTGTTTTCTTTCATCTTGATTAACGATTACGTTGTGTTTACGAAGAATTTCGATATAATCATCAGGGCTTGTTATAACAGCTTCTTTTTCTTCCGCAAATCTGTGTCCACGAGTTACGTTAGAACTTTCTCTGTCGATGATTTTAATTTTAACTTCTTCATTATCTAAGATTGAAACAATCCATCTGATTGGACGAGAGAATTTTACTTCGTTTTCAGCCCATCTCATAAAGTGAGAACCTTGAAGTTTCAACACAATTGTCGGAACATTATCTTTTAATAGTTCAACAATAGACTTTCCTTTGATTACAATTTTTGCATGAATGTAATCGTTTTCAATATACAAATCTTCCGGAGAAATTCCGTTTTTCTTACAAAAACCTTCGCCAGCTCTTGTCAAATTACCGTTTTCATCATAAGCAACTTTTTTGATAGGGCCTTTAACGATTTTTTCTTCATCTTTACTTTGCTTTTCAAGCCCGGAAACAATTACCGCAAGGCGTCTTGGGGTTGCATAAACATCAACTTTTTCGAATACAACTTTATTTGAATTCAAAAAGTTTTCAAAACCTGTTTTTAGCTGCTGAATAGCAGACGGTATAAATTTATAAGGGAGCTCTTCACACCCAACTTCTAATAAATATTTGCTCATAATAATATCCTTTAATTCTCTTGTAGCTTAATTATATACTTGTAAAGCGAGAATGTAAAGTGATATTGAATTTGAGAACAACACAGAAGCCCTTAACATAACTAAACAATTCGTCAAAACTAAACAATTTAGGTATAAAATTCTACTTATAATATATAAGGTTAGGTTATAAAAAAGGTTTGGTTAGTATGATTAAAGGAATAGTAAAGAGTTTTAAAGTATTAAAAAACTGCCTTGTAAACGAATTCAAGCTGATGAAAGACGGAACGACTTCTCTCATCAATCGCTATGATAATAATTATTACAAAAACTTTGTAACATCAAAACTTCAAGGTAAAGATGTTTACACTGCGGCTAGTAACAGTTGTTTTTCGGCACTAAAAAACATGCATATTAAAAGAAATGAAATTCCGGCAGCTGTGGGCTTATTAGCAGGAGCTTTACCTATTCCGGCATCATCAGGAGTCGGGTATGCTATTGCAAGAGTCGCAACTTGTGACAAGGCTATAACCGCATATCATGCAGGCAGCCAAGCTGCTAAAAACGCATACCATACTTTCGGTCATATTTTTAACGTTTAATGCGAAAGGTATTTTTACGCACTTCTACGCATTAAATCAGAAAGCTTGATTTCTTTTTCCACTTTTTTAACCTTTTTAGGCTGCGGCTTTGAAATATTTTCTTCCTTAAACTGTGCCAAACCTATTTTGGTCTTTGAGCTTTCGTCACTTAACATAAATATATCTTTAAAAAACGCTATAATTTCTTTCATTTTTGTTCTCCTGAGCTTATTATAACTCTAATTTTTTTATTTATATCATTCATTAAACCGACATTAGCCTAAAAATTCATTGTAGTTTATGTTATATTAGTTATACAAGGAAGGAAAAAGTATAATTTGAACAATTCTCTGACAGAAAAATACAAGCAAGATTTCAATTCAGCTTTAAAGATTTATTCAAACCCACAAGAACACGATTATTTAATAAATCTCTTAAAAAACGGTTCTGTTGCAGAAAAACAAGCTGCTGCAATTTCACTGGAAACAATAAACAACAAAGAAGAAGCTGGAATTTTGATGAATAATTTAACAAATTGCGACGGCAAAATCAGAGAATCTGTATCTTTCAGGCTGAAAGAATTTGTTCCGCAAAACCCTGAATTCTACACAACTTTTGCTCCTATGTTTCTTGATGCAATAATAGATATAAACGGGAATATTTGCAGAAATACCATTGAAGCAATCAAGGCTCTCAAATTTTCTTCGGAATTTATTTTTGAATTTTGCAACGGACTTGTTAGCAAGACACTTGCTATAATTCCACCTATAAAAGCGTTTGATATCCAAGAAGGTAAGTACAAAATTAATAAAGAAGTTTTCAAACTATACTGGTATCTTGAAACAATTTCTGAATTTTCTGAGTTTATTAATCCAGAAAATTTGTTTGAAATCCTGTCTGAAACAAAAGATATTGGCGACTATACCATACGAGAAAAAACAGCTAAAATATTATCTAAATTGAAAAACAATAACAAATTTGACTCCCTAAGACAAGAATTAAAACAAGACCCAAACTATTATGTCAGAAGAGTTTAGCTGAATTATATTAAGATTTATTACAAAAAACATAAAAAATATATACACTTTAAGCAATTTTTCATTAACAAAATCCTTTATATAAATACAAGGGGAATCACAAAGGGAAATAAAAAAAGGAGATATGTTATGGCAAGAGTACTAATTTCAATGCCGGAAAGATTTTTAGATGAGATTGATAAAGTTGCAGGTGACGAAAATCGAACAAGATCAGAATTAATCAGGGAAGCTCTAAGAACTTATATGTACAGAAATCAAGTTAGAAATTCTCAAAAAGCAACAAAAAACGCTGAAATACTTGAAGCTCTACTCGGTTAAAAATTGGACAATCTTAAAGAAAATTTGGTTAAATTGGGTTAAAAGGGGAAAAATGAAATGGAAAATACTGAATATATAATGTCATCACTAGATGAGTACTTTGAAATTTTGGATAGGGAAAACAAAAAACGCTCAGAATTAGTTGCAAAATCTCTTGTCAAATATCTTCAAAAAAGCAAAGAATCAACAAAATTTCAAAAACTGCAAGTTTCAAAATAAAAAATCTTCCTGAAAAACGGAGTCAGGAATTTGAGGTCAAGGTCAACAATGATATTTTGGAAAAAATAGGTAAAACTTTTAAATTAATGAAAATTTTCAGGTCTGCTAAGTTTTTAGCAGGCCTTGTAGTATCCATACTTTTGAGCAATAGCCACATTAACAATTTAAGTTTTTGTGCAGAGTTTTATTTTATGATATATTAAAATTATGATAGAATTATTAATCCTGTATATCCTATTAAAACGTGATTTTACGATGTACTCAATTCAAAAACGAATTGATGAAAACTTTGCACCGTTCACAAAACCGAGCTTTGGGGCGCTTAAACCGGCACTTCGAAGACTTGAAGAAAAAGAATGCCTAACTTCCAGAAAAATAATGTCTGATGGTGGAAAACTTTCTGTATATTATGAAATTTCAAGAAACGGTATTGCAGAGTTAAAACGTTTGATATTAGAGGATTTGAGCGACAATCCGCTACAATTTTTATCTAACGCAAGAGCAAAACTTTGTTGCGCAGATTGTCTTAATTCAGACGAAAGAAAACGGTTATTTTTCTCCGTAAAGTCACGTGCAATGCAGTTTAAGACTCTTTCGCAAAATGTTTTGAACGACAAATACAATCACATAAATTTCTATCAAAAAGTTGTCATCGACAATGCGTTATGTGAGTTTTCAAATTTAATTACCCTCGTTGAAGGTTTGGAGAAAGATAATGCCAGCAATAGTTAATTCTGTAATTGAGGGCTCGATTGCAGAAGAGCTTGAAATCCGGTCAGGTGATGAGATTTTGTCTATTGATGACACCAAAATGCTTGATATGATTGACTACAATTTTTTGTGTAAATCGGATTTATTAACATTAGAAATTAAAAAAGCTGATGGCGAGATAGAAGTTATTGAGCTTGAAAAAGATTATGATGAAGACCTAGGCATAGTCTTTGAAAGCGCTGTTTTTGACAAAATTAAACCTTGTCTAAACCATTGTCTTTTTTGCTTTGTTGATCAGCAACCAAAAGGCTTGCGTGACACTTTGTACATAAAAGATGACGATTACAGGCTTTCGTACCTGCAAGGAACTTATATTACACTAACGAACTTCAATGACGCTGACAGAGAGCGGATTAAGAGAATGCATCTTGGGCCATTTTATGTTTCTGTGCATACGACAAATCCTGAATTGCGAGTCAAAATGCTCCGAAATCCAAACGCCGGCAAGGCTTTGGAAAATCTTCAATGGTTTAGAAAGAACAAAATTCCATTTCATGCGCAAATCGTACTTTGCCCAGGGTTGAATGACGGAAATGAGCTTGACCGCACACTTTCCGACCTTGCGAAATTAAAAAACACTGTTCTTTCCGTGGCAATTGTACCTGTCGGAATTACCCAGTTCAGACAAGAAAGCTTAAAACAGGTTGATAAACAATGTGCGATAGAAACAATTGAAATAGCCTCTAAATATAAGCGAGTTTGCTGTTCTGACGAATTCTTTATTCTTGCTGGCAAAGATATTCCGCCGGCTAAATATTACGGAAGCTACAACCAGCTTGATGACGGGGTTGGATCTCTCAGAATGCTTTTGGAAGATTTTAAAAATCAAGAATTACCAAAAGCTCTTGAAAAGCCCTTGAAAATGGCTTTTGCCCCCGGAGTTGCAGCACTTTATGCAATTGAACGTATCGCAAAAAAATTAAACAAAATAAAAAATCTTGAAGTCGTTGTAGCACCCGTAAAATCAGAGTATTGGGGGCGCGACATAACCGTTTCCGGTCTTATTACAACAGATGACTTGATTCGAACTGTCAAAGATATTGACACAGATGTTGTAGTAATTTCATCTGTCATGCTAAAACCTTATACAGAGCTATTTTTAGACGGTAAATCCTTGTCTTATGTAAAAGAACAAACTAATAAAGAGTTTCTTGTCATAAAAAACATTTACTCGACATCAGAGATTGTTGATTATATTTGGGATTACGCCTAATTATCTTGAATGAACGGTTATAATGTCGCAATTTTTATCCCACTCAATATACCCTTTTAGGTCTATATTGTGATAATTATACGTGTTTTGAATAAGTTGCGAAATCTGATTGTCGTCCACAAGTCCGACATTTTTTAACCGTTTTATAATCTTTGGAATCATAGTCGTACTGCCGGCAATCGTGCCTTCTTTGGAAGTCGCTTTCACACCGTCACAATAAACTTTTTCATCAGCAAAAACCATTTCTTTTAAATCACTGCAAGTTATTGGCAAACTATCGCTGATTAAAAGCACTTTATCAATCGGTTTTGCCTTGAATACAAGCTCCAACGCCTTGTCAGAAACATGAATTCCATCACCAATTATTTCTGTATAAATTTCATCATCAACAAGAGCTGAAAGGGCTGTTGTTTCCCCTCGATGAGCCACTCCACTCATTGCATTAAACAAATGAGTAGCCCCTGTACACCCTGTCAAATCACCGCCAACACAATGTCCGGCTTGAACTTTTATATTCTTTGAACGGAGATAGGATATCAAAGAGTTTGACTCTTCGCCTTTTTTGCTATTTGCATCTGGAACCAATTCCGGCGCAAGAGTCACAATTTTTATAAAATCATCTTCTACCAACTTATAATTTTCAATAGTTGGCAACAAAAAATGTGCAGGATTATGAATTCCTTTTTTTTCAGGGTTAATAAAAATCCCTTCAAGATGAATTCCCAAAATCTTTGCCATGCCGGTTGTTTGACGAGAAGCCGCCTCTTTAATTACAGCCGTCGCACGTTTAATATTTTCAACACTATCCGTCACAAGTGTCGGAAATATTCCTCCGATACCGTATTTCAAAATTTCTTTTGACAAATACAAAACATCTTCAACAGTTGCTTTGTTAAAATCAATTCCAAAGCAACCGTGAAAATGTTGTTCGATTATAAGTTTGGTCTGCATAATCCTCATCTCCAATTGGGGAAGCCCCACCCTCACACGTTCCTCTCCCCAAAGGGCGAGGGAAAAGTTTCATTAAATCACACTACCTTCAAAAACTTTATGAGCTTCTTCTCTGTCGTCGAAGTGAATAGTTTTGTCTTTTAGAATTTGGTAGTTTTCGTGACCTTTTCCGGCAATTAAGACCACGTCATTATTATTTGCAATTGTTTTCAAAAGCGCAATTGCAGTCCCTCTATCCGGTTCTACAACAACGTTTTCAGTATTTACAGACTTCAAACCTGCAATAATATCTGTAATAATAACTTGCGGATCTTCAGAACGTGGATTGTCACTTGTGATAACTATTTTATCAGCAAGTTTTTCGGCAATAGCACCCATTTTCGGACGTTTTGTTGCATCTCTGTCACCGCCACAGCCGAATAGGCAAATAAGTTTTCCATCTGCCGGCGTAATTTCACGAGCGGATTTCAAAACATTTTCTAATCCGTCCGGAGTGTGTGCGTAATCTACGATTACAAGCGGTTTTTTGACAACTACTTCAAACCTGCCAGCAACACCTTTTACGTTTTGCAAAGCTTTTAGAGCGACTTCAATATCAATACCCATTGCAAGCGCTGCTGTTACAGCCGCCAAAACATTGTAAACACTGAACATTCCATTCATGTGAAGGTTCACTTTGTGTTCAAGTTTTCCGCCATTGTTCACGTGATCGCCTGTTACAAGCGTAAATTCAGCTCCGCTCAATGAAAAATGAATATCACGAGCCATTACATCGCTCTGCTGTTTTACACCATAAGTGAATACGTTTACACCTTCCGGAACTTCACTGATAAATCTGTCGCCATATTCATCGTCCGCATTAATTACTGCAAAATCGCCTTCTGTTAATCGATTGAACAACAAAGCTTTTGCC
>CAKUZO010000029.1 GCA_934717895.1 uncultured Candidatus Melainabacteria bacterium
ATTTCCCCTAAAAAGGGTTAAATTTAAAATTTATTATTTTGCGTGTCAGACATTATTATTTTGCATGTCTAGTTATATTCGTACAAGTTGCTTTGCAACAATGTACTCAATCTATTCGCTATCCGGACTTGTTAGATTTCGTCCGTCCGCAAATTCGCTCAGCCACCTCACGCTCGAACTCCAATTTGGAGCTTCTCATCTCTCTACACAAAAAAAATAGAGGTAAAGAAAAATCTTACCTCTATTTTTTGGAGGTTAGGAGATTCGAACTCCTGACCCCCTGCGTGCAAAGCAGGTGCTCTACCAGCTGAGCTAAACCCCCACATTCGGGTCGTGGCTCTCACCACGTTTATTATCATACATGCTAAATTTTTTTTGTAAACCCCTTTTTTAAAATTTTTTTATTTTTTATGAAATTAAAATATTATACAATTTAATTTTTCCCCCGCACCTGAATTTCTAAGTTCGCATAGCTCACTAAGAAATTCTTTCCTCTCCCACCATCGGGGTGAGGATTTTATCTTGTAAGTTTATATAAAAAATATTAATTAAAAAACGCCTCCGGATACTTTCAGAGGCGTTTTTATATTTTAACTTAATATTCAGCAACTAAAATGTGCTTACCATTTCCATATTTGATCCGCTTACTACATTTGAATAATCAAAGTTGTTTGCTTCTCTGTTTTGTTCAAAGAAAGTTGCGTTATCCAAAACCAATTCTTCGCATTGTTTCAATGTCATCAATGACAAGTTTTTAGCTGTTTTTGAATCAACTACAAGTCTGTGAACTCTCAATGTTTTTGGCAATGATGTAATTTTTGTGTTTCTGATATTGAATACGTTTGCACGAATATCTGTGTTCAATTTTTCCAAATCACTTTTTTCGATTGAAAAACTGTCTGTCCATACGTGTTCTGGCAATCTGCCGATTTTTGCGTTAAACATGTTTACTGAATTTGCGTCAATCGGTGTTTCAATTTTTTTGATTTCTGCACCTGACAAATCCAATGTGTTAGCAACCCAACCGATTGAAAGTTTGCCGATTTTTGCTTTTGACAAGTTCAAGCTACCTTCGATTTGTCCCAATTCCAATGTTTTCATTTCGCAACCTGACAAATCCAAGTCGCCACCTTGATAATTTCTAATAATTTCTTCAAAATTCTTTTTCATCTGATTTACCTCCAAATTCTTCATTTATCTAAAAAATTTTTTGAATTTTAATTGTCTTTATAATATACAATTAATAAAAAAAATTTTTATCATACGATTATATGTTTTTTATGAAAAATTTTGCAAATTTTTTTATATTTTTTACAAAATTATTAGAAAAATTTCTAATTTTTTTTATTAAAATTCAATGAATTTTTCGAGGTAATTTTCAATAAAAATTAATCGTTCTTTATCGTGCTCATGGAAGTATCCTATCAACGCCTCAAAAGCCGTTGCCTGTCGGTATTCTGCCTGTATATGACGTCTACCGATTGGGATAGGTAAATTCCTTGCTCGACGTGCAATTTCTTTCTCTTCATCTGTCAAAATTTCGTCTAAATTTTGCAATAAAAAAGCTTGAAAAGATGCTTTAACTTTTTCTGTTGTAATTTTGTGTAATTTTTTAGAATTTTCTGTTATTTTTATCGTTTTTTCTCTGATAAAAACTTCCCAAATCGCGTCACCGATGTATGCATAATTTCTTAAATTCATGTTTTCCATAAGATGAGTTTACTACAAATATATTTTTTATATTGTTTTTTTGAAAAAATTATGAGATAATTTTCTTTGAAAAAGAGGGAAATTTTTTATGAAAAAAAGATTTTTTATTTTAGCTTTAATAATGATTTTAACAGGTTTACAGATAAACGCAGAAGAGCAAAATGTTTCTACGATTTCTGTTATGCAAAAAAACGATTGCGGGTGCTCAAAACAGACAAAATGTCTGGATTTGATGACTTCAATGTACAATGAGCGTGCAACTTTATATAATGTTTTAAATCTTTCTAATGATCAGCAAAAATGCAAAGATGTAATCGATAAAAAACGTTATGAGGAGCTTGGAAAACAGTTTCAGGAATACGAAAAAGAAAAATATGTTTTAGATAAAATGTGCAATCACAATGCCAGTGAAGGAGCTGTAAAAAAGCAAGAAAAAGTTGTTAAAAATATTGAAAAAGAGATGCAAAAAATTGGCAAAAAATATGACAAAGAATTCAAAACAATTTTAAATTCTGAACAAAAATCAAAATATAATACTGTTCGAAAAATGGAGCGAAAAGAGGTTAAATATTGTATGAAAAACAAGGCGTTTTATAAACGAGATCCAAAACTTCGTCCATTTGGCGAAAAAATGTATTACGGAGAGCAAAACGAAGTTTTGTGTCCGGTTCATAAAAAATGGCACTTGTTTGGTTATAAGCATAAAGCTACCGGAGTACAAAAATAATTTCTGTTTTCTAAAATAATAAAAATTGCTATATGTTGTAACAGATAATAAAAATTGTTACAATCCAACTTTCATTGTGAAATTAATATTTTTATTTTTCCTAACATTAATAATTTAGGGAATCCTTGTCATAGTAATTAATTTAGACAAATTAGTAGTACAATCAACGTATATTTCAAAAATTGTCTAATATTACAATGTTAAAACAAAATAGTTACGCAAGAGATTTAAACCGCCTGCAAAATGAAATATTCAAACTAAAACGACAACACCAACGCACCATGGAATATTGGCAAAGATAGAAGGTGTTAATTAGCAAAACTAAACAAAATGAAACACTTAATATAATACTGGAAGTAATTGAACAAATTAGAAACTTATAATACCTTATATAACAGTTGCAAAAACTATTGTATTGTACTAAATTCTCATTAATTCATTAGTTTGATAGTTATAATAAGGATTGTTGTAATAACCACAAAAATTAGTATTATATGGATTTTGATAAGTTTTAACAGGTTGTGTTTGTTGACTTAATTGAGTTTCCAAAGCCCCTACTGTTTTAACTTCATTTTTCTTTGGTGTATTTTGATGAGCCAATGCATATATTGAACCTGCAACTAATGCTGTTCCTGCTACTACAACTCCTATTTTACCTTTCGTTCCAAGTTTTTCAAACCAACCAACTTTAGCTGTATTACCACCAACATTTGTATTTGGTTTAGGTGATGATTGTGGTTTTGGAGTAGACTGAACTGGGTTCTGTGTTCCTACTGGATTATGAGTATTAGTAGTTGGGTTTACAGGATTTGTTGCTTGTGATACTGGATTTCCTGAATTGAAAGGATTTGTTGTACTTCCTTTTTGAACTGGTGTCATTTTCATTTGAGAAAATGGCGTTGTTTGTTTTAATACTGATAAGGCAGGACATTTTTGTTCCAACTGTGGTAATATATGTTCCAACTTCTGTACTGTTTGTGGCTCATATTGTGCTAATAATTGTTTAGCCTCATCAACTACTTTTGCATCAAGTGTTGTAAACCATGGAGGATTTCCTGCAAGAATTTTTGAATTTGGGTTATTTGCAACATCTTCAAGCATATTTGCAACAATTTGTTTTGTACCATTGTTGATTCTTGCAATTATATCTTTTTCAGTCAAATTATAATGTTGTAAATACTCTTTAGGTAATCCGTCCATTATAAACTGAGGAACTTTTCCATTTTCTATTTTACCTGTAAATAACTCACCAAAATTATCAAGTGCATACATCGTTGAGTCGCCATACCAAAATTTTTTATCAATTTCATTTAATCCTTTAATTCGGGAAAATCCATGTTTTGTACCATCAATTGTTGTACATATTCTTGTTGGTATTGCACCACTTGGATTGCCATTACAGTATACCTGCAAAGTTTGTTGTATATTGTAGCCACCATTTGTATTAGGAATTTTGTAACCATGATGATATACAGCAAATCTTGCTTGTACTGAATTTGATAGTTTTAAAGGGTCTTCAAATCCAATGTTGTACTTTTGAACATTATTTGCCAACTCTTTCCCAAACTTTTGCTCTATTTCTTGTGCAAGTTCTTGCATTTCTTGCATGGAACCAGTTTTTCCATACAAAGTTATTCCTTTACCGCCCTCTAATTCTCCACCACTTCCCACTTTATAGTAGGGAGTTCTATACTCTTTGTTAGTATTTTGTTGTAAGCCAAATTTATTGTCTAAATAGTCAGCAATTTTACGTGTTAATTGTTCATTACTATCAGGCACTACCGGTAAATGTATCTTGTAGCCTGTATTATTAAAATCATAATGTAAATTATTCATAACTAACCCTTGTAAACCTAACCTATATGTATAAAGTCTTTTTCGTCGTAAAAATTGTCATGAATGTTAAGAAATATTAATACGGGTTCAATAAAATATTACGTTGTTACAATTAAACTTTAAACATAGAAATTAATATTTTTATTTTTCTTAAATTTTTCAATTATGGGAATCCCTGTTTTAGTTATTAATTTAGGCAAATTTGTGGTACAATCAGCATGTAGGGCAATTCCAAGATGGTGGAAACCTTTACTCATACACGACAAACTTCCATTGTGCAAAGGTGTAGAGAAAGGAGGAAGCCATGACGAAACAAGAAGTGCTTGCAATAGTAAAAAATGCCCTAGTGATATTAGGACATTTGTTACTTGCTATTGCTTGCATATTGTAGGGATTGTGCAAGAGGTCGAAAGACCTCTCCCTACTCTTTTATTATAACCGATTTTTTACAATTTTCAACCCTATAAGCATATTTTTTATTACAAAACTGCAACAATAATTAATTGTATTTATTTTATCTCAAAAGCCAATATAAAAATAAAAAAGACCCCTTAAAAGGAGTCTTTTTTAATATGGGCCGCAGTGGACTCGAACCACCGACCTCACCCTTATCAGGGGTGCGCTCTAACCACCTGAGCTAGCAGCCCAAATTTCTTTTGGGGGCACAAAAATTCTTTCCAGAACTTCCGCATGTTCTAATCTACTATAAAAATTTTTTAAAATCAACCCCTTATTTCTCTTTTTTTTCTTTTTGTAATCAAAATAGCTTAATTATTATTGTTTTACAAATTATACACCCGTTATATTATTGCTCTGCAATACTTGTTATGATATAATTTTGCCTAGAAACGGAGAAATTATGAAATTATTAATGCATATAATTACAGATATTCCTATTTTAATAGTAATTTTTACTTTTTTATTTTCAATCCTTTACTGCATGAAAAACTATCTTTTTGTTGGTAAAAATTTGAGAATGTTGTTGGGTTTTATCTCAAGGTTTAAGAAAACTGATCTTAATTTTAGGTTTAAAGAAATCGATGAGGGTTTGTCTGCAAATCCTTATGTGGCAAGTGCTTGGCTTGAATTTAAAAACACTCTTGTATTCTCCGAATCTGTTGCTTTGAAAGGCAGAAACAATGATTTGACGTATAAAGAAGTGTCTTCAACAGTTCAAAATATTCAGACAACAGTTGACCCGTTATATTTCTTTAATGAAGAAACTCTTATTACGTCTAAATTTAATAACAAATTTCTTCAAACTGTTCCGACGATTTTGACGGGGTTTGGTCCTTTGTTCACGTTCTTGAACATCGCAATTGCGTTTGGTAAAATCGATTTTTCTACACAAGAAAAAACTATTGCCTCTGTTGCAGGATTGATGTCTTCTATGCAGACAGCGGCTTTGGTTTCCGTAATTGCGGTTGGGTCGTCTTTAATATTTTTGATGTTTGAAAGAATTGCGTTTCAACTTATTTGTAAACGTCCTTTGTCTGCTTGCGAAGATGTTTTTGGGAAATTATTCGATAATATTTCTTCTGAGAAATTTTTGTTGGAACTTTTGAAAGAAACCAAAATTCAAAACAATTCTATTTCAAATTTGATTACTGCAATGCCTCAACAATTTAAAGTCGCATTAAATTCCGGGATTGCAAGCAATCTTGTTCCGTATCTTGAAAACCTTATTTTTGGTTTGAACGAAGTGAATAAGAGCATGAAACAAGTTGCGAAAAGTAGTAAGGTGGACGATGTTGATGATTTGTTCTAGGTTGAGAAAGGGCGGTTTATGGCTTTAAGAAACAGAAAAACTACTCAGGCTGAGGGCGATAACAACATATTTTGGACAACTATGGCTGACTTACTTTTGGGGTTGGCAATTATTTTTATGACGTTGTTTGTGCTTGCTATGACGGGGTTTACGCAACAAACTCTTGAACAGAAAAAACATCAAATTGAAGTTAGTAAAGAGTTAATCGAAAATCTTAAAGATGCTAATATTGATGCGCAAGTTGATGAGATGACGGGTGATATAAAGATTTCTGACTTAGAGCTTTTTGAGGTTGGAAGTTATAATCTTTCTCCAAAAGGTAAAGCGTATTTGGATAAACTTATTCCAATATATATAAATACAATTTTTTCTAAAAAAGAATTGGTTGGAGAAATTGATAATATTGTCGTTCAGGGACACACTGACAGTCAGACATATTCAGGGCTTAAAGATGCAAATTTAAGTTATATGAAAAATATGCAATTGAGTTTGCAGCGTGCAAATTCGGTTGCGGATTATATGTTCAAAACGGGTTATGACAAGAAATACAGCGAAAAATTACGTGAAATTTTAACCGTTGAGGGCAAAAGTAATTCTGATCCGATTTTGGTAAACGGAAAAGAAGATTTTAACAAAAGCAGACGTGTGGAATTGCGTTTGAAAGTTAAAAATGTTAATGTAACAGAAGTATTAGTACATGGAGTTCAAGGCTTAGATGATAAATGAGAATTTAATATTAGAAACGATTAATATGATAAAATTGCACAACTTGGATATCAGAACGGTTACGATGGCGATAAGCCTTCGTGATTGCATGGATAGCGATGTTGATGTTGTGTGTAAAAATATTTATAACAAGATTAAAAAATACGCCGGCAAACTTGTTGAGTACGCGAACGAATTTGAGAATGATTATTCTATTCCGATTGTGAACAAGAGAATTTCTGTCACTCCGATTTCACTTGTCGGCGAGGCTTGCAAAAATCCTGATTACGTGAAAATCGCAAAGACATTGGATAAAGTTGCGGAAGAAATCGGTGTAAACTTTGTCGGAGGATTTTCTGCTATGGTAGAAAAAGGTATGACAAAGGGCGACAAGATGCTTATTGAAAGTATTCCGGAAGCTTTGGCACAGACTGAAAGACTGTGCTCATCGATAAATGTTGCCTCATCAAAAGCCGGAATTAATATGGACGCTGTTTTAAAAATGGCAGACATAGTAAAAAAATCGGCAGAATTAACCAAGGACAGAGATGGTATTGGGGCTGCAAAGCTTGTAATTTTCTGTAACACCCCTGGGGATAATCCGTTTATGGCAGGAGCTTTTTGCGGAATTGGAGAGCCTGAATGTGCTTTGAATGTCGGAGTTTCAGGGCCCGGTGTTGTGAGAGCTGCTGTTGAAGCGTTAGGAAAAGACGCGGATTTGAGTGAGTTAGCAAATAAAATTAAACAAATTGCATATAAAATTACGTCAACAGGTGAGCTTGTAGGTAAAAAGCTTGCAGAAAAATTGAATGTTCCGTTTGGTGTAATTGATTTGTCGTTGGCGCCGACTCCTGCTGAGGGTGACAGTGTTGCGGGTATTTTTCAGGCAATGGGGTTGGAACATGCCGGCGCTCATGGGACAACAGCTGCACTTGCGATGCTTAACGATGCCGTAAAAAAAGGTGGAATTATGGCAAGTTCACACGTTGGTGGACTTTCAGGTGCATTTATTCCTGTTTCTGAGGACGCCGGAATGATTGAAGCAACTTCAAAAGGATATTTGACTTTTGATAAGCTGGAAGCGATGACTTGTGTTTGCTCCGTTGGCTTAGATATGATTGCAATCCCCGGAGATACGCCGAAAGAAACTATTGCCGGCATGATTGCTGATGAAATGGCAATCGGAATGATTAACAAAAAGACAACTGCTGTTAGAGTTATTCCGGTTGTGGGAAAGAATATAGGAGATGAAATTGTATATGGCGGATTATTGGGAAAAGCTCCGATTATTCCTGTAAATAAGCTATCTTCGGCAGGATTTGTTTGCAGAGGTGGAAGAATTCCTGCTCCAATCCATAGTTTAAATAACTAATGAGAATTAAATATGGCTAAAACGCTAAATGAACATGCCGACGATTTAAAACGGTATATAATAGAATTACAGTCAGACGCGCATAACAAAGGAAGTGTGCGAGCTGGGCGTTACAATAATCTAAAATTAACAATGGAACCTAATTCTAATAGCAATCCTCATGTTGTTATAGATATGACTATGTCGTCTGCGGAATTTGAGCTTAAAATGGGGCAAAAATTGTATGGCGGACTCGGGCCTGATGAACGTTATGTTGTGCGTTGGTTGAGCAAGTCCGGAACTTTGCCTGCGTTGATGGAAACATGGCGCGCAATTGTAAAAAATGGTGGTCGAGAAAAAGACAGGTAGTTTTAATCTTTTCATGCTAAAATGTGGTTATGTTTACAGGTATTGTAGAAGAAATCGGAAAAATAAAGAGTTTTGACGGTAAGCGTCTTGTTGTTGAATGCTCAAAGGTGCTTGAAGGTATGCAACTGGGCGACAGTATTTCAACTAACGGGTGCTGTCAGACAGTTGTTTCTATGAGCTCAAATTCGTTTTCGGCGGACGTTAGTGCGGAAACTTTACGCGTTACAAAAGGGTTTAAAACTGCTGAAAATGTTAATCTTGAACGAGCTTTGACTCCTCAAACAAGAATGGGCGGACATATTGTGCAAGGTCATGTTGACGGAGTTGCACGATATCTTGGCGAAATGAGGTTTGAAGTTCCGAAAGAGCTTGATAAATATATTGTTTACAAAGGCTCAATTACCGTAAACGGTGTTAGCTTAACGGTTTCTAGGAGCGAAGGAAATACTTTTTGCGTTGCAATAATTCCGCATACTCTTGAAAACACCAACCTAAAAGACTTGAAAACAGGCGATTTAGTCAATATCGAAACAGATATTTTAGGACGATATGTTGAAAAATTTTTATCAACGAAAGATAATAATTTGACAGAAGATTTTTTGAAAGAAAATGGGTTTATGTAATATGGACGAATTCAAATTTGACAGTATAGAAAGCGCATTAGAAGATTTTAAAGCAGGCAAAATGCTTATTGTTGCCGATGACGAGGACAGAGAAAACGAGGGCGATTTGATATGTTCCGGTCAGATGGTAACGCCTGATGTTATAAAATTTATGGCTGAGCACGCAAAAGGCTTGATTTGCCTTGCGATTGCACCTGAAATTGCAGAGAAAATGCAGCTGCCGCAAATGGTTGAGCAAAATAATGAGTCAATGAAAACAGCTTTTACCGTAAGTATTGATGCGGCTGAAAAATATGGCGTAACAACAGGTATTTCAGCGTTTGACAGGGCAAAAACGATAGAAGTTTGCCTTGCACCTGACGCTCAACCGTCAGATCTTCGACGCCCCGGACACTTGTTTCCTTGTGTAGCAAGAAAAGGCGGCGTTTTGACTCGTACAGGGCACACAGAAGCAGTTGTCGATTTGGCAAGATTGTGTGGGCATGTTCCGGCTGGGCCTATGTGTGAGATTATGGCAGAAGACGGACACATGGCACGTCGTGACGATTTGTACAAGTTTGCCAAAAAACATGGGATAAAATTTATTTCTGTTGCAGAATTGATTGCGTACCGCTTGAAGTCAGAAAAAATCGTTACTCGCGAGGCGGAAGCTCATTTGCCGACTCAATTTGGTGATTTTGAAATTTATGGATACTTAAACCATTTAACAGGTCAAGAATGCGTTGCCCTTGTAAAAGATGATGGCTCAGATAAAATTCCGCTTGTTCGTGTTCACAGCGAATGTTTGACGGGTGATATTTTCCACAGTTTGAAATGTGATTGTAATTACCAATTGCACAGTGCACTAAAAATGATTAACGAATATGGAAAAGGCGCATTAGTCTACATGAAAGGTCATGAAGGTCGTGGAATTGGAATTATCAACAAAATAAAGGCATATCATCTTCAAGAAGAAGGGCAGGACACAGTTGAAGCGAATGTTTCACTAGGATTTAAACCTGATTTGAGAGATTACGGCATGGGTGCTCAGATAATTCGCGATTTAGGATTCAATAATTTTAATTTAATTACCAATAATCCGAAAAAAATCGTCGGTTTGAAGGGTTACGGATTAACTGTACATGATATAGTTAAAATACCGCCATATATTAATGAGTTTAATAAACGATATATGGAAACCAAAAAAGAAAAAATGCACCACATGATATAACAACAAGGAATTGAGAAAATGACTGACGTAAACCAAAATTTTGAAGCAAGATTACTAACCCCGAATGATTATAAGCCATTTGCAGCTGTTTATAATGATTTTAGAAGCAGAGCTGTTAGTGAGTACAACTTTGAGTTAGAACCACTTGATTTTGAGGGGTTTGTTGACGCTGTCGAGAAAAAATTAATTGAATGTGTTGTTTTGTTTGAAAATTCAATCCCTTTTGCATTCTTGGTTTATACAACAGCGATTTCTGAGGCGATTGAGTTGAATATTATTCACTCTTTGAAAATGGAAAATATGGTTGAAAGAGCGATGTATTTGGTTAAAAAGTTTCTTGAACTTACCAAAGCTGAAAGACTTGATAAGGTTGTATGTTACCCGATGTTGGGTTCTCAAAAAGAATTGATTGGTGATATTGCGAGATACGGTTTCAAATTTGTCGGAATTGCGGTTTTGAGATTTATGATGTCAGGTACAAATTCTCGTGATATTTTGAATATTACTCAATTGGCACCGCTTGATTCTGAATACAAGCTTGTGGATTGGCAAGACAAATATTTTGAGGACGCTGTGGAAGTCGTTCAAGAAGGCTTTGAAGACAGTGCAGACGCTTTGTTTGATCCAAGATTTAAGACGATTGACGGCACACGAGATATTATTACAAAGATTGTAAAGAATATTTATGCAGAATTTTTGCCGGAAGCAACGACAATTTTGCTTTGCAATAATATCCCTGTCGGGTTCTGCTTTATGAACCTTACAGGCGGTAGAATTGCAAATATTCCGATTGTTGCGATTAGAAAAGAACATCAAGGTAAAGGCTTGTCAAAACACATGTTAAAACATTCTGTTGAAAAACTTATTAAAATGGCAGATGAAGGTGTTAAGCCGATTAGTGAAGTTAATACGACGACAGAAACAAATAACTTCCAAGCCTTGAAAATGTATCGCCACTTAGGATTTAAAGAGGATTATAATTATCCGCAAGCCTATTTGCCTGCAAAAGATTAGTTTGATTTAAATGTAGTAAAAAAAATTCCCACTTCATTATGGAGAGGGAATTTTTTTAAATAAAGCAGCTCATAAGCCGTGTTCTGTTTCTAAACAATCATCTGTCTGGCATTGGAATTACTTCCAATTTCTAGCGATTTCTTTGAAGTTGGCGAACAGCCTTTATAACCTTCATTTCAATCTTGCATTCAGCAGGGGGTTGCCTAGCCGATATTTCTCAATATCGCTGGTGAAGCTCTTAACTCACCGTTGCATCATCGCCTGTGGTATTTCTACCCATCGGCAGTTTACATTTCTGTGGTCCTATCCACCGGTTCACACCGTCCGGAGTTTCTCCGGCTGCCTGTTCTTGAATGTACGGACTTTCCTCACCTGATTAAGGCGCGATTGTTCGACTGCTTTAAGTCTTATAATGAATCTCTTAGAGATGTATTTATTGTGATGAATTCTGCGGCTTTTTCATCATCTTTATTGATGTTCATTTTACCGTTTACCCAAATATCAATCTGGTATCTGTCAAAATCTGTATTTTTAGTGCCATCAGCATTCTTTTCTCGACAATTTGGTCCTTCGCTTCCATTTACGTCAATAAGAATTGAGCCCGGTTTAATATAATTGGTTTCATCAGCTATCTTGTATGGTTTTAATGTTTTATCGTGGCTCCAAACAACTTTATTGTCACTAATTGTAGTACCTGTTAAATCCCAAGTAACTCCGTCGGCTGTTGTATAAACATAGTTAGTTTTAGCTTTCCAGTTTAATTTAGCCGCAAATAATCCGGCAAATTTTTCTGATTTTTGCTTTTTATTAGCAGTGGCATTTTCCTCTGTGGCATCTGCACCAAGATCTCCGGCTCCATATATTTCGCCATCGTATCTAACTGCTCTAAAATCGTCAAACCCCCATCTGCATTCCCCTGTTTCGGTATCAGCGTCTTGTGAGTTACAAGCGTCACGCCCGTCAGAATATAGGATTTCGTCATTGATTAATGAGCTAACTATTTTTTCAGCTTCATAGTAGCTCTTTTTTATCATCATTTTATTTTTATTTGGTCTTGTACGCATAATAGCCGGGGTTACGACAGCTACCAAAACCCCGATTACAGCAAGTGCAACCATTAGTTCTGTCAAAGTAAAAGCTTTAAATCTTCTCATAGAAATCCTTCCTGAGCTTATCTGGTACATTTAAATTATACAATATCTTTGAAAATTTTTCAATGTCATATTTAAAAACTTGTTAAAATTAGTGTGGCTTTTTGATGTATTTATGCTAAAATTAAACTTATGATTACAACAGATAAATTGACCGTTAGATTTGGGTCGCAAACACTTTTTGAAAACGTTAATATTAAATTTACCCCAGGGAACTGCTATGGCGTTATTGGTGCAAACGGAGCAGGTAAAAGTACTTTGTTGAGAGTTCTTTCAGGTGAAATCGAGCCGACATCGGGCGAAGTTCATATCTCGAAAGGACAACGTATTGCAGTTCTTCGTCAAGACCACTTTGCATTCGACAATTACAAAGTTATTGATACTGTAATTATGGGGCATAAAAAGCTTTATGACATTATGCAAGAGCGTGACGCGCTTTATGCAAAGCCTGATTTTAACGACGAGGACGGTATAAAAGTTGCGCATTTAGAAGAAGAATTTGCAGAACTTGACGGTTGGCAGGCAGAAGCTATGGCGGCGTCACTGTTGTCTGACTTGGGAATTCCTGATGAGATGCATTATGAGTTAATGTCTGAGCTTTCAGGCAGTGAAAAGGTTCGTGTATTGTTGGCGCAAGCCTTGTTTGGCAATCCTGATATCCTATTGCTCGATGAACCGACAAACCACTTGGATTTGAACACTATTGCTTGGCTTGAAGAGTTTTTGATTAACTTTCCAAACCTCGTAATCGTTGTTTCGCACGACAGACAGTTTTTGGACAATGTTTGTACACATATGGCGGATATTGATTACAAAAACATTCAACTTTATACAGGAAACTACTCGTTCTGGTCGCAAGCAAGCCAATTAATCAAAAAACAAAAAGAAGAACAGAATAAGAAAACCGAAGAAAAAATGGAAGAGTTGAAGGCGTTTATTGCGCGTTTTAGTGCCAATGCATCTAAGGCAAAACAGGCAACTTCCAGAAAAAACATGCTCGACAAATTGTCGCTTGAAGAAATTAAACCGTCATCAAGACAATATCCGAGAATTCGTTTTACTTACAACAAAATTCCGGGGAAAGATGTTTTGCAGGTTAAAAACTTGTACAAAACTGTTGAAGGAGAGGTTTTAATCAAAAATTTGAGTTTTGAAATTAATCAAGGTGAAAAAGTTGCATTTATTGCGCGTGATCCGTTCATTATTTCAAACCTTTTTGATATTTTGGAAGACAGGGTTAAGCCTGATAGCGGTGAAGTAGTTTGGGGCGTTACAGCAACGCATTCGTACTTCCCGAAAGACAACAACTTCTATTTTGAAAACAACAAAACCATTATGGAATGGCTTGCAGATTATTCGCCTGATCAACACGTAAACTTTTTACGCGGATATCTAGGCAGAATGCTGTTTTCAGGTGAAGATGCGGACAAAAAAGTCAGCGTTTTGTCAGGTGGCGAAAAAGTCAGATGCCTCTTTGCAAAAATGATGATTGCAGAAGCTAACGTAATGATTTTTGACGAACCGACAAACCACCTTGATTTGGAAAGTATTACAGCGTTAAACAATGCGCTGATTGACTTCCCTGGGACAATTTTGTTTACGTCACAGGATTACCAACTAATCCAAACTGTTGCCGACAGAATTATTGAAATTTCGCCAAAAGGCTATATTAATATGCGCAACAAATACGACGAATATCTTAAAAATCCGGTTGTTTTGAAAAAACGCGAAGAGATTTACAGATAAACTGACGCTATTTAGTTGCCGATTTTTTCTATTTTGGCAAAAATAAAAATTGTGAATAACAAAGGAGAGATTATGTACAGAATTGGTATAGGATATGATATTCACAAGCTCACGACAGGCAGAGATTTGATAATCGGTGGTGTTAAGATAACGCACGAAAAAGGGCTTTTGGGGCATTCTGATGCAGACGTTCTAATCCACGCAATTATTGATGCGATGCTTGGGGCTTTGGCGCTTTCTGATATCGGAACACTTTTCCCAGATACAAGCGAATTGTACAAAGATGCCGACAGTACTGTGCTTTTGCGTGATGTTTATAAACTTATTAAAGAGAAAAAGTACGTTATAGAAAACATCGATAGCAACATTATCGCTCAGCAACCGAAAATGATGCCGTATATTCCGAAAATGAAAGATGTGCTTTGCGAAATTTTGGAAATCGAGCCGAACAGACTTTCGATTAAGGCAAAAACAAATGAAAAAATGGACGCTGTCGGACAAGAACTTGCAATTGAATCACAGGCAGTGGTGTTGTTGAAAAAGTTTTAGTGCAATCAATTTGGATTAAATCAATAGCTTAATTTGTTTTTTTACTTTTTTGCTTCATTTTGATTGCAAGGTAAATTTGTTCTCCCATTGCTTGTAGGACTTTTTCGTTTTTTTCAATGTTTTCAGGATTAGAAATCTGATTGACATTATTTTCTTTCCGTTTGTTCTTTTTATTTTCTTGTATTTTTTCTTCTTCTGATTTTGTTACTGTTAAAAATTTCCCCGTAACGATGCTTTCAGACTCTGCTTTTTCAATTTCTATTCTACGTAAAGCGGCTTTATCAGTTGATTTATTTCCGGTTGGTATAATTCCATATTCTTTTAATTTTCGCATTATTGCTGCTAATTCAGGGTCATTACCACCGCCAGAGAATGAAAAACTACTAATTCCGTTTATCGCCATTTGGTACACTCCTATGTATGTATTTATCGGTATATTTATAAAAAACTTTAATCAATATTAATTTTTATAAAGCTAAGAATTTTTAATAAAAAAAAGCTATGTACGTAAGAAGTGCATAGCTGTTGATTAGGGATATGTGTATCTTAGTTCTCTAAGGAGTATGGTTATATACTAGCAGATTAAATTCGAAATTAAATCGTAAAAATGTATGATGTTTTTTAATTGTTAAGTATTGTGAACTTTTTAGCTGGGGATTTTTGTGGTATAGTTTGAATATGTTTGACAGTTTAAGCGAAAAATTACGAGAAATTATAGGCAAAACGGGCAGTGGCGAGCTTACGCAAGATAATATGCAAGAAGCTTTCCGCGAGATTAGGCGTGCACTTTTGGACGCTGACGTGAATTTGCGCGTTGTTAAGGCTTTTATCTCAAATATTAAGGACAAGGCAGAGGGCGAAAAGATTGTTGAAGGGGTTAATCCTTCGCAACAGTTGGTTAAGATTGTCCATGACGAACTTGTTGAACTTTTGGGACATGAAAATAAACCTTTGAATTTTTCCGGTAATCCTAGCTTGATAATGATGTTGGGGTTGCAAGGTTCCGGTAAGACTACATCTTCTGCAAAACTTGCGGTTAAGCTGAAAAAAGAGGGAAGAAATCCGCTTTTGGTTGCTTGTGATGTTTATAGGCCGGCTGCTGTAAGTCAGTTGCAAACTTTGGGGAAAGAGATTGAGAACGAAGTTTTCACAATTCCTGATTGTACTGATGTTCAGAGGATTGTGCGCGAAGCAATTGAGTATGCGGGGCAAAACGGGTTTAATACATTGATTTTGGATACTGCCGGGCGTTTGCAGATTGATACAGACATGATGGCAGAATTGCTTTTGATTGATAGGATTTTCAAACCTAGTGAAAAGCTTTTGGTTATTGACTCTATGACAGGTCAAGAGGCTGTGAATGTTGCAGAAAACTTTGATGCTCAGTTAGGATTGACAGGGCTTGTGTTGACAAAACTTGACGGTGACACAAGAGGCGGATCGGCATTGAGTGTTGTTTATTGCACGGGTAAACCGATTAAATTGACGGGAACTGGCGAAAAACTTAACGCGTTGGAAGATTTTTATCCTGAGAGAATGGCAACAAGAATTCTTGGCATGGGCGATATTGTTTCGCTTGTTGAGCGTGCTCAGGAAGTTTTTGACGAGAAACAGGCACAAGAACTTGAAGAAAAAATGAGTAAGAATAATTTTTCTTTCAATGATTTCTTGAAAATGCAAAAGCAAATGCAAGCTTTTGGCTCTATGGGTAACATGCTTGGCATGTTAGGGATTAATATCGGAAAAGACGATAGGGACAAGATTTCTCACGAGGGAGAAAAACAGTTCAAGCGCATGGAAGTATTTATTTCCAGCATGACTCCGGAAGAGCGCTCAAATCCGGATATTTTGAACACGAGCCGCAAAAAGCGTATTGCAAAAGGTTGTGGCATGGATTTAGCAGAGATTAATGCATTTGTTAAACAATTTGAACAAATGCGCATGATGATGAAAGGCATGTCGGATATGAAAAATATGTTCGGCAAGTTTGGGGGAGGCATGCCTGATTTAAGCAAGATGGGGAACCTCGGTAATATGGGCGGACTTGGCGGTTTTAACGGTAAACTGGGTAAGCACGCACTTAATAAAGCCATGAAAATGATGAGAAAATTTAAATAAATCAACGATTGTATCAATTGAAGGTTTTGTCAGTTCTTTATTTTGTTTTTTAATCAATTTGATTGAAATGAAACAATATAAGAGTTTTAAAAACTCATATAACTTGTTGATAATAATATTTTTTTTCATAAAATGTAATTATGTTTAAAATCAATGCACCGGAAAATAATGAAAATTATGCTTTGTTTGAAAATTATTTGGCAAAGAAATTTTCGTTTGCAATCACCGGTTTGACAACGATTTTGCGACTTTTGCTTATTACAAAAATCAGAAAAATTACCGACAAAAAAATTCTGTTTGTGACATCAAATGAGCAAAATGCATTGCGTTATCAAAATGATTTAGAAAAAGCGTTCGGTGTAAAATCTGAACTTTTACCGTTCCAAAATATTTCTATGTACGAAACAGTTTCGCCGAACAGGTATGATTATGCAGAACAATACAGAGTTTTGACGGAAAAGCCGGATATTGTAATTGCGCCTGTAAAGGCGTTGTTGGAAAAGTTTCCGACCAAAAGTTTCTACAAAAATAATTCTACAACTTTAAAAATCGGCGACGAAATCGACACAAAAGATTTAGCGCAAAAGTTTGTAAACCTTGGCTACAAGCACTCGACAATGGTTTCTGATATCGGAGAATTTAGTATAAGAGGCGATATTGTAGATTTTTATTCACTCGACAAACACCCTGTGAGAATAGAGCTCTGGGGCGACGAAATTGTTGATATCAGATACTTTAACAACGAAACGCAAAAATCTATTGAAAAATTGAAGTCGACTGAGATTTTGCCGATGTATAAGTTTTGTGTCTTGCAAGATAAACCCCTCACCCGTCACTCCGTGACACCCTCTCCCCGCAGGGGCGAGGGGTGGAGCCATATAAAAGAGCTCGTCGAAAATGAAGGTTATTTCGAAGGAATTGAGGTTTACCAAAATTATTTTAATAATGATTTAGTTACCGTTTTGGATTATTTTGACGACTATGTTTTGGTTTTGGACGAGACATCTGAACTTTATGCAAAATACGAGTTTTTGGATAAGAATTTTGAAGAACAGCTTCAAGAAAACTTGAAACTTAATTTGAATGAGCCGTTGGAAGGTCGAAATCATGTAACTTTTGAAGAATTTATTCAAAAAATTGCAGGGTTTGTGAAAATCGGACTGAATAATTTTATAGATAGCGAAATGGACGAGATTGTAGAGTTCAACACTCAGACTATTCAAAGCTTTGAGGCTAATCTGGATCATATCGCAGAGTTTATAAGAAAATATAAAAATGAAGTGGGATTGAACCAAAACTTTTCTCACCCCTCGCCCCTGCGGGGAGAGGGTGCCCTTAGGGCGGGTGAGGGGTATAGTCGCAATGGCTGGAGAATTATTATCGCCACTGACTATCCTGAACGTGTTAAAGAAATTCTTGCTGAGCGTGACATTTTTGATGTTGAGTATAACGAAAGCATTTCTTCTCATGGTGCGATTTTAGAGGATTTTAGGACTATAATTCTTACCGATAGAGAACTTTTCAATAAGCGAAACAAGGAAATTACTTCGCAAAAACGTTCTTATTACAAGGAAAAACCTGAGTATATCGAAAATATTAACGACATAAAAGAGGGCGAATATGTTGTCCATAGTATTCACGGGGTCGGAATTTATAAAGGGCTTTCGCAACAGGAAATTGACGGACAGCTCAAAGATTATTTGACTATTGAATACGCCAACAAAGACAGGTTGCACATTCCGGCAGAGCAGATTAACTTGCTTGTGCGCTATCGAGGTTCCGGTGCTATAAAACCGAAACTTTCTCGAATGGGCGGAAAAGATTGGGAAAATACTAAAACCCGTGTCAAAAAAGAGGTTGAACAGGTTGCGTATGATCTTTTGCGACTTTATGCAAAGCGTAAAATGCAACGGGGAATTCAGTTTTTGCCTGACACAAATTGGCAAGTTGAGATGGAAGAAGCTTTTGAATACACCGAAACTCCTGATCAGATGAAGGCGATTAACGATGTTAAGGCTGATATGGAAAGTGAACAGCCGATGGATAGGCTTATTTGCGGTGATGTCGGGTTTGGTAAGACAGAAGTTGCAATGCGTGGAATTTTTAAGGCTGTGACTTCCGGAAAGCAGGTTGCAGTCGTTGTTCCAACAACTATTTTGGCGTTCCAGCATTATCAGACGATTTCTGAAAGGTTTAAGCCGTTTGGGGTTCAGGTTGAACTTTTGTCACGTTTCAGAACTTCAAAAGAGCAAAAAGAAACGATTAAACATCTTGCAACAGGTGAGTGTGACGTGGTTGTCGGAACTCATAGGCTTTTGCAGGAAGGAATTGTGTTTAAGGATTTGGGACTCGTTGTAATTGATGAGGAACACAGGTTTGGGGTTCGCCATAAGGAAAAACTAAAATCTTTGCGTGAAAATATTGATATTATTACGATGTCGGCAACTCCAATTCCGAGAACTCTTTATATGTCGCTTTCCGGAATTAAAGATATGTCTATAATTAACACTCCGCCGAAAAACAGGCTTCCGATTAAGACTTTTGTCGGTGAGTGGAATGAAAATATGGTGAAAAACGCGATTACTCATGAGCTTGATAGAGAGGGACAAGTTTTTTACCTTTATAACAGGGTGGAAACTATTGATGAGTTTAAATTTCAGCTCCAAAAACTTGTGCCGAATGCGCGTATTGCAATCGGGCATGGTCAGATGAATGAAAAAGAGCTTGAAAAAATTATTATAGACTTTGCAAACCATGAGTATGACGTGCTTTTGGCGACTACAATTATTGAAAACGGCATCGATATTCCAAACGCAAACACAATGATTATTCATAATGCCGACAAATTTGGACTTGCGCAACTTTATCAACTCAGAGGACGTGTCGGACGTTCGCAAAGACAAGCTTATTGCTACTGTTTCTACACAAAATCAAAAGAGATTACGCGTGATGCGGTTCAGAGGTTGAAGGCGATAAAAGAATTTACGACACTTGGTAGCGGTTATCAAATTGCAATGCGTGATGTTGAAATTCGAGGGGTCGGAAATATTCTCGGCACAAAGCAACATGGGCACATGGTGAATGTCGGATTTGATACATATTGTCAACTTTTGGAAGAAACTGTTCAGGAGCTTCAAGGTCAAGCTGTTCAAAAGACAGAGCCTACAATTGTGGATATAAATGTTACGGCGTTTATTCCTGATGAGTGGGTTGGTTCTGCTGAACAAAAAATGATTGAGTACAAGCGACTTGCAGACGTAAAATCTGATGTTGAGCTGGATTACATAACAGAAGAGTGGAAAGACAGGTTTGCAAAACCGCCTGAAAGTGTAGAAAACTTGATTAAATTAATCAGAATCAGACTTGCTGCAACCGATGTCAGAATTTCTCTAATCCGTGAAACAGAGGATAATATAAGGATTTATACGCCATATTCTCAACCTGAGTGGAAAATGATTCAAAGAACCTTGCCGTCAGAAATTTTGAAACGTATAAAATTTACAATTGCACCAAAAGCTTGCACTGATGGAATTTCTATATTATTATTAAATAACAAATATATGAATTTTGATGAAGTATTTAACATTCTGACAGATTTGTTTTATTATATACGTAAGGTTGGCGATGAATTCGCTTATCCTGAAAAATAAAATTAAATAAACCGATATATAAGAAAAGGAGAACTTATGAAAGGTAAAAAATTATTAGCAACACTTGCAGTTTCAGCTGTGCTATTTGCAGGTTGCGGCTTGAAATCCGGTGAAGCTATTATTAAAGTTAATAACCAAAATATTACACAAGGTCAGTTTGATCAAGCTTTTGATAAACAAGCTAACAGCGGAATGTTAAAAGCTCTTGGAGTTAATGCAAAAGATGACAAAAGCAGCTTTATCTATCTTTTGATTAAAGAAAGAGTTGTAAATGAGCTTATTGTAAAGACTCTTTTGAATGAAGAAATTGAAAAACGCGGTATCAAAGTTACAAACGAAGATGTAGATAACGCAGTAAAAGAAATTATTGAAAAGTTGGTTCAAAAGAACAACTTGCTTCAATCTTGAAAGAAAACGGAATTTCTAACGCTGATTTCAAAAAAGATTTGAAAGAAGAAGTTAAGATGAAAAAACTTGCAAAAGAATTGGGTTCAACATCAGTTTCTGATGCGGAAGCTAAAAAATTCTATAATGAAAATATTGATAAGTTTAAACACCCTGATAAAGTTAGAGCATCACATATTTTGATTGCTGTAAATACACAAGAAATTGAAGAAGTGGTTAAATCAGACCCAAATAACAAAAATCTTGATGAAGCAACAGTAAAAGCAAAAGTGGCAGAAGAAGTTAAAGCAAAAGAAGCAAAAGCTCAACAAATTTTAGCAGAAGCTAAAAAAGATCCTACACAGTTTGCAAAACTAGCAAAAGAAAACTCAGAAGATCCTGGTTCTGCTCAAAAAGGTGGAGATTTAGGTTTCTTTGCGGCAAAAGAAATGGTTCCTGAATTTTCAAAAGCTGCATTTGCTATGAAACCGAATACAATTTCAGACAAACCTGTAAAATCTCAGTATGGCTACCATATCATTATGGTTACAGACAGAGCGGCAGCAGGTCAAGATCCGTTTGAAAAAGTAAAATCAGACATCAAGGCTTATATGGAAAATCAAAAACAAGTAGAATTGATTGATAAATTGACAGAATCTTTGAAGAAAAGTGCAAAAATTGAATATTTAAAACCTGAATTCAATCCAGAATCAGTTCAAAAAGGAATTCAGGAAACAATCAAAAACAGTGCAGAAGCTGAACAAAAAGCGAAAGCAAAAGCTGATGCAAAAACAAATGCGAAAAAATAGAGTCCTTTCGCATTAAAAAAAGACATTTTTTTATAATTCAGACTCTTTTTATTACTGGCCTTCCGCCCCCCGGAAGGTCTTTTTTTGTGCTATGCATGTAGCCCTCTGTAACGACATTGGCTAAAAGTAGGATACTAAGTTACTAAGGCGCTAGGGCACTAAGGTCGAAACAGAAATAAAAAAGACGATAGGACGTTAAGGCGATAAGACGATAAGTCCGAAACAGAAGCAATTTGTCGTCATTCTGAGCGAATAGCGAAAGAATCCAGTTCAGAGAGCAGCTAAGCAGCTAGGAAGCGAGGCAGCTAAGCGAAACTGTCACTCCGGACTCCGATCCGGAGTCTATTATAAATTAATATTAGATTCTGAAT
>CAKUZO010000030.1 GCA_934717895.1 uncultured Candidatus Melainabacteria bacterium
CCAAGCCCCCATCGTCTAGAGGCCTAGGACAACACCCTTTCACGGTGTAGACAGCGATTCGAATTCGCTTGGGGGTATTTTTAGTAAGATAATAGAAGTGACCGGTAGGTCATTTTTTTTTGCAAAATTTTAGTGTCTTGAATTCGAATCGAGAATGTTTACTTACTAAAACTTGTATATTTCTATTATTCAAGCGTGAAAGTATTATAAAATTTTCTTTAATTCTCCTTCTGGAATAGGATATGTAATTCCAACTTGTGGCGGAATTATCCCTTTTGCATAGTGGTTGTAAATATTTTTAATACATCTAGAATAATATTGTTTTACAAATTTTTGAAATTCTTTAGCTTTATTTTCAACAGCTTGTTTTTTATATTCTTCGAGATTTTTAGACGCTTTGACATAATTAGAAAACTCTTGCTTATAAACTTTCGCAGCTTCTTTTCTTGCTCCACTTAAAAGACCTTGTTCCAATAGCTCAACTTCTCGATGTTGCCAGGCATGAAGAAGCTCGTGGGCAATTTCACTCACAAATCCCCCTTTTTTAGTTACAGTTGGATTATCGGCATTTAAACTAATTGTTTTTGATTCATGATTATAACTTGCACAGTTATTTATACTTCCTTTATTTTTATTATAGCCTTTGTGGACAGATTTTACTTTTATCCCATATCCCTTTAAGCCCATTTCAGATTCTAATAATTTAAAAATGTTGTTGTATGCATCAATTGGTTCATATACAGGAGTATTGTAAAAAAGATCTGTAATGACTTTTCCTTTATTTCCATTTCCTTTTTGAGCATAAACTTTCTTTGATAAAATTTCACCTGTGGTATCTCTTTTTATGATAGAATACACTCCAACCGGTTTTTTATTTTTTGAAAATCTTAAAATGCTACTTTTTTCATTTATATTCCCATTTTTAGAATGAATAGTAGTTAGTTGACTTTTCGTGATATCAAGTTTGTCTTCATTTTGGATTGTTGAAATAATTTCATTTTTTCTTAAACCATTAGAATCCATTGTTCGAATATTAGTATAAGGAACAGTTTTTCCGTTTTCGTAAGAGTAAGTCTTATAACTGAAATATTGATTTCTTTCTGTTTTTAGAGTAGTGTTTTTCAGTTGAGTTCTTGCTATTTGATTTTTTTTATTTCTAAATATTGTATATATACAATCTTCTGCTTTCTTATTTTTGAATTTAAAAACATCTTCTGTAAAAGGACTAAGCCCTCGTTTAACTCCGAGAGTTTTTGAAAGTAAGACAGATTTTTGAACTATTTTCCCAATTTCAGCCATAAAATTCCCCTATAATATTTTATATATATAATAAAACCAAATTATTTTAAAAATTGCTCACGACAATATAGTTTATATTATTCCCCTGTATTACCAGTTTGGATAATAAAAAACATTTTATTTTATCGTATCTTCTCCCATGTGAAAATTTCACAGAATAGGAGATAAATATGAGTTTTAATCCACTAAAAGAAAAAGGCATCAATATTGAAAAACAAATCAGAAATTGGCATCAAATTGTCGGAAAACCATACAACAAGACTGATGTTGACTGTTATACAAGAACTCGACAAATTCTTATGAATGGTATTGAAATCGAAGCTTGGGGCTTTAAACACCAATTTAACCGATTTATGCCTAACAATAATGAAAAACAACTACTTGCCGAAATAAGCAGGATTGAAGATTCTCAGCAAGCAACTGCAAATTGGCTTGGACCGGCAGATCAATCCGTATTAGAAACAACACTAGGTTATGAACAAGTAGCTGTTGATTTAACAGCATGGCTTGCGCAAAACGAACCCGACGAATATGTCAAAGAAACCTTTGATTTCGGCTTACTTGAAGATTTTGACCACCTATACAGGTACAGTCAATTTGCATATATGCGAGAAGGGATTAAGCCAAATGACATTGTACAAGCACAAACTGATGTTGTTATAGGCCGTCCAACTCAGCACCATCATAACGATAACGGTTTGAGAATTCGTAAGCACTATGATAAAACAACTGCTACCCCTCAAACGAAAGTAAATATTTTGACTGTTTTGTCAGGTGAACAGCAAACTCATAATTATTATGCAGAACATGGGTTTATGTATGGAGATCATGTTTTAAGGGAAACTTACGCAGAAATTAAAGACGTTGAAGAAGAACACGTTACAATGTATGAATCTTTGATTGACCCGACAGAATCTATGTGGGAAAAACTGCTTATCCACGAATTCACAGAGGTCTGCAACTACTACACTTGTGTCGAAGACGAAGTTGACGAAAGAATTAAAAAAACTTGGGAACTATTTCTTGACATTGAATTAGGGCACCTTCAAATTGCGGCAGACTTATTCAAAAAATATGAAAAACGCGATCCGGAAGAAGTTATTGGTTCAGAAATTGTAATTCCATGCCGGTTTATGAGTCAAAAAAACTATGTAAAAAAAGTTCTGGAAACCCAAGTTGATAAACGTCTTGAAAGTGAAGGTAAGTTTACTACAATAAACAAACTTTCAAATGATTGGAGCAGTTATAAAGTTCAGCAAAAACAAAATGAACTTGGTTCGCCATCAGAAACGGCTGTTCGTTTGAGTTTTACTTCCAAAGGGCGAGATGTGGCAGCTGGCGATAGAGCTCTTCGGGAAAATGAGTTTGAAATACTGAAAAAAGGTTTGCAAAAGGCTTATATCGCTCCAAATACAGTTATGCCGGACGAATTAGAGATACAAATAAATGAATATAAAAATTTAAAAGAAAAAAGAGAAAAACTAATATAAAAATAAAAAGTTCGTGAGCTAAGAAATATTCACGAACTTTTTATTTTCTTGTAAATTAGCTTAATGTTTGTTTTTAATTATGCATATTAATGAGTTTAGAAGTCTTTTAAGTTTAGAAATTGGTGATTAATTCCAGTTTTGCTTTACGAGAAAGATGTTTTATTCGGAATTCTTCTTTCATTGCGTCTGATTTTGTGTCAAATTCTTGTTTATAAACGATTTTTACTGGTTTGTGGCTTTTAGTGTATTTTGCCCCTTTTCCTTTCAAATGCGCTTGAAAACGTTTTTCAACATCGTCTGTATAGCCGCAATACAAAGTGTTCTGTTCCGTCAAAATAATATATGTGTAATATTTTTTTTTCATGCTCACAAACCTTATCGACTTTTTAACAAAAACATAATATATATAAATAAAAATGACGGTTTTTGTAACCGTCAAATAATGTATTTCTTTATTTTCAATCCTTTTATATATTTTTTACTAACACATTGATGAAAAACCACCAGATGAGCCACAAGAAGAAGTGCTTGCTCCACCTGAAAAGCCTCCGTCGCTTCCTCCTGAACAAGATGCACAATCAGAGCTTGTAGAAGAAGAAAGAGTTGAATATGCGCTTGAAAATTCGCCTAGAAAACCTCCGTTAGAAGCAACTGTGTCACCACAATCAGAATATTGAGAATAGTCAACAGTGAAAGGGTTGCTAGATGAAAACATATCGTAAATTCTTGTAGCAAAAAGACTTGTTGGGTGGTTCATTGCCAAAGAGCCGGACGTTTCAACTGAACTTGTTGGTTTTGTACTCTTTATATTATTCATTCTTGCTTCTTGTTGTGAGGCTTTCGCTAACATATCACTCATTATGTACTCCTTTAAATCTCTCGTGTGTACATTTATATAAACAAATTTGAAATTATCAAATTTCAGCATGTGTTTTGATTGTTACAATACTTAATAATTTTTATCAATCCAAGGTTGTACATGCTTAGAACTCTTGGTTGATGTGAGTTTTCAAAATATCGGGTAATGTGTATGTGTAGAGGAATGGATATGTTAAAAAAGATATTACTTATATTAATTATTATTTTGAGCGGTGTTAGTGCTTTTGCCGGAGAGAATTTTTTAAATTCGCTGGTAATCGACAATAACGATGGTGTTACATCTATAATTTTGCGTTCGGACGATGTTGCAAAGCTTAAACGAGAAATTGAGTCGCCCGACAAAATTGTTATTAATCTAAAAGGTATTAAGCAATCGCCGGATATTACGACTTTATACAAAAATACGACTAAGGTAAATGGACTTGCTATTCAATCCGAAAAGAATAATGAGTTGAAAATTTATATAGAAGCTCCGGCTATTGCCAAGGCAAATGTCGTTTTTGAAACTCCGAATTCAGCCCCGATTACGGTAAGTAGTGTAGTTGGAGAAGGACGAATCGTTTGGAGTATAATTTCAATTGTGTTATTGCTTATGGTAATGCGTTCTGCCAGAAATGCAAAACCTAAAAAAGTTGCAAAGCCAAATATTAATGAAATAATTAAAGAGCGTGAAAAAGCGATGTATCGTAATTTTCAAAAAGAGGTCAAAACCTTGCCTAGCATAAATTATCGTTTAAAAGGTTATTCTAAACATGTTCTTAAAGGTGAAACAATTAGAAGCTATGAGAATAGAGTATCGACAAGAGTTTAGGCACAATCTGACTAAGAAATAGATGCGATTTGCGCATTGTGAATGGCTGACGAAACAACCCAGTAGAAATCAAAGTAACATGATTATTTGGGTTGTTTTAATTTTGTAGAATTCCAAAATGACGGGAATTGTAACTGTTTACAATATGAACATATTATGAGAATTATGCTTTTGTATCTACGTGTTTTTCTTCTTCGTTTTTAACAAGATTTTGTCCCTGTTGAACATTTTCAGTCTTAGTTTTTTTTTCTTCCAATCCTAAAAATCTAAGTGCCGGGTGAATAAACGCATGGCTTACTTGTGGTGCTAAGATTGCCAACCCGAGGACTGAGCCGATTGTACTTCCAAGTTCAATTGCACCTTTAATATGTGGATACATATTAGGTTTTTCTTGTTTCAATAAGTCTTCACGCAAGCCGTCATGCTCAAACTTATAAATTGAATGATCTTTTGTCAAAGATGCAGTTCTGTTAGTTAAAGACTTATCTGCAAGTTTATGATATGCAAGATATTCATTTAAGCCTTTAAACTTGTCAAAGCCTTCTGCGCCTTTGTAAACGTATTTTTTAGCTAACTTAAAGGCGCCGTTTTTAAATACAGGGCCAACAAGAGCCATGTAAATACCTAAACAAGTTGCCTGATATAAAAATTCTTTTGCAGCTGCATACTTTTTAGTTGCAGGGTCTATGTCATTATCAATCAGGATAAACCCTGGTCTGCCAACAGATTTCAAAACTGTTTCACTAGCAACAGATGCGTTTGTATTTTGAGCAACACTGACAAGTGTCGGATTTGTAATTACTCTGGAAATTGCTGATATCATAAGCCACCTACTTTCATGCCTGATGCAGTACCATTAAACAAGGTTTGCATTTGTGGCTTTTCAATTTGCTTAACAGGTTGTTTAGTTGGTTGAGGAGTTTGAACCTGTGGAACTTGAACACTGTTGACTTTTTGTTCCGGTTTAAGCCCTTCTGTAATATCCAATTTTTTGTCGTTTGTATTATGTTTTTTCCCGTCATCAGGAGCTTTAAGTCCAATTGCATTCATTATTGGCTTAATAACAAGTGAGCATACCGCCGGAATAACAAATAAAGCTGCTGTACAAACTCCGATGAACATCAAACCTGTTTGTCCTTTTTTGATTGAAGCATTTTTCATTGCTTCTTTAACTTCCGGTGTATATTTTTCGCCTTTAGCTTCTAATTCTGCAAGTTTTTTATCCATGCCTTTTGATACAACGTATTTACCAAATTTAGCAGCTATTTCTCCACAGCCCCAATAAACAGGGATAGCGATTACCTCTGTTAAACCTTCTCTCAATGCTGTGTATTTTTTTGTTTCGGGCTTTTCTTTCTTGTCCATCATAGTGAATGTCGGTCTGCAAATCCCTTTTACAGCTGCAATTGACATTACAACGTATGTCGGTTTATTATTTTCGCCCAATTTTTTACATATATTTTTAATTGTATTAAAATTAGCCATTTATTCTTTTTTCCCAAGCTAGTAAAAACTGTAAATAAAAATTTTTGCTAGTATATTAACCGTTTGTAATAATAAAATGAAAAAACTTTTTTAGCAAATGAACATTTAAAATTTTTTATCGTTATATAAGTATAGA
Source organism: uncultured Candidatus Melainabacteria bacterium (assembly GCA_934717895.1). Lineage (GTDB taxonomy): Bacteria > Cyanobacteriota > Vampirovibrionia > Gastranaerophilales > Gastranaerophilaceae > Stercorousia. Next base: position 6,101 of record CAKUZO010000030.1, read on the forward strand.
GGTTACAAAAATGACAGATAAATGTAAAAAATATGAGGCTATATTTACGTTCGGGAACGAAGAAATGCTAAAAGAGCATATTGCAGAATGTGAAGATTGTCGTAAAGAACAAGAACAAATGAATAAGGTTTCAAATCTTCTGCAAGAAGTTAAGCCTTATTACATAAAGAAACGTCGAGGAGTAGCAAAATTAAAAATGGCATGTGCTGTTTTTGCAATTCTTTTTAGTGGGACAGTTTTAGGTGTTGTAAACCTTAACTCCAATGTTTCTGATATCATTAAATACGGAACAACATTAAGTGCGGAAGATTTCGGGTTTCCGGTTGATTCATACGGCTTGTTAATGGTGGAATAGTTAATGAATTTCAAAGAAATAATAAAGAACAATCAAAACAATGTAAGAAGTATTATAAGACTTATTACGAAAGAAACAAATGAAGATTTAGAGCAAGAGGTATTTGTAAAAGTTTGGAAAAACTCTGATAAATATAAGGAACAAGGGAGTTTTAAGAGCTGGATAAATACTATTGCCAAAAACGTATCAAAGGATTACCTAAAATCGGTTCAAAAACGAAATCAGGACGCAATAACAAACGATGATGAGGTTTTGAACACTATCAAAGACAAGAAATCTACTCCCGAGCTCAAAGTGATTTCAAACGACAGACAAAGGCAAATAACAAAGGCAATCGACACACTCAAGCCAAAGTTTAGAGAAGTTGTAATGCTTTGCGAAATCTACGGTTACACCTATGAGGAAGCTGCATTCAAGCTAAAATGCCCTATCGGTACAATAAAATCCAGATTATATAATGCCAAAAAAGAGTTGGCAAATCTATTGAAAGACTTATTATAATAAAAAAGAAAGGATATTACATGCTAAAAAAATCATTAGTAATGGCAGCACTGTTGGTTTTTGCAACAGCAACCACTGCATTCGCATCAGATTTTAAACCTCCTTGCAAATGCGGAAAACCAAATTGCAACTGTCCAAAACAAGCTCCTTGCAACTGCAAAAAACCACCCAAAGGTCCAGATTTTGCAAAAAGAAATGCAGAATTTGAGAAACGTTTAAAATTGACAAATGAGCAAAAGGCAAAAGCGGAAGCAATTCGCAAAAAAGGATTTGAACAGATGCAACCCCTTATGACGAAGCTTAAAGAAAAACGTGGTGAGATTGAAGGCATTAAACAATCTAAACTGTTAGAACGAGATAAACAAGCTCAAATTGAGCAATTGCAAAAAGAAATTGGAGCCCTCAAACGTGGAATGCATGAGCTTAGAATGCAGAACATGAAAGAATTTGAATCAATTTTGACATCTAAACAATTAAAAGAATTGAAAAAAATGAAAGAAGAGGGACGTAAAAAGTTTGAACAAAAACGCAAACAGAATGGTCAACCGATGTTCGGACCAAATGGTCCAAGACCGGAAGGTCATTTCCCGCCTCCACCACCGGAAAATTAATAAAAAATACAAGTAAAGCAAAAAAACAGGGCTGAAAACCAGTCCTGTTTTTGTTATAAATAAGATTTTTTTAAGTTTATCTAAAAGCGAATTGATATCGTTATTCTTTTATTAAACTTTTTGTAATGCATATTTTTCTTCCAATGCTGTTTCAATTTCATCAATAATAAGTTTTGCAGCGCCAATTCTATCATCAGCTGATGTAATCGGTCGTCCGACAACCATAAAGTCAACGCCTGCAAGAATTGCGTCACGTGGTGTATCGACCCTAACCTGATCGTTTACGGAAGACCAAGTCGGGCGAGTTGCAGGACATAAAATTATAAAATCATCACCTATTTCTTTACGAATCCTTCGTGCTTCTTCTGCACTTGCAACAACGCCATCAAGCCCGGTCTCTTTTGCAACTTTTGCAAGTTGCAAGACAAAATCTTCTATATTTTTATCAACACAAAGTTCTGTTGTTAATGTTTTTTGTCCAAAACTTGATAAAAGAGTTACACCCAAAATAGTAGGGGGCTCAATGCCCATAGATTTTGCGCAAGCACGTGATGCCTTAACGACAGCTGATGTCATTTTCGAACCGCCTTGAATGTGAACATTAAAAAAATCAACATTATTTTTTACCAAACTTATGCAAGCTTTTTGAACCGTATGTGGAATATCGTGGAATTTACAGTCATAATAACACTTTGCACCGTGTTCTTCTAACAAGCGAAAAGCTTCAAAACCGTAATTTACAATTAACGGCAAGCCGATTTTAAAATAACCAACATAATCTTTTAATTCTTTTACAAGCGCTTCTGCTTCTTTTAAAGAGTCAACGTCAAGCGCTAAAATAATTCTGTCTTTAGCTGTTTTAGGTGTTTCAATCATATTACCAGAATAGTAGCACCAGATAAAAATAAAATCAAGGGTGAATTAAGAATGGTAGTAAATTCTTTGGAAAATATTTAATTAGATTCTGAATAGCAAGAAAAATTAATGCTCATTATTCGCATTATTTTTTAAGCTTTTAGAGAGACGAAAGATTTCAGATATTTCATATAAAAAGATGTGTACTTTTTTGAAAAAATTGTTATTATATAAATATGAAGAAAATTTTTATCTATACTTTGTTACTGATTTTTGCGGGCAATATTGTTTTTGCAGAAGGTGATTTATGGGATAATTTTGGGGATCAAAATGCTTATGGGCAAAAAGCCGTTAGTGATCAGGATTTTCAAAAAGCATTAGACAGTAAAAGAGGTAAAAAGAAAAAAGATAAAAATATTCCGAAAGGGGAAAGTTTTTCACAAAGTAACGAAACCGAGATTATAAACAATGCTTCCAAAGAGCTTCCTGTGCTTGTTATTCCGTTAAATCTTAAAGTCGGTGACGGTATAATTCCGATTGGACATTATCAGGTGGAAGGCAAAGAGGAAGATGGGAAAATTTATTTAAGTCTTTACCAAGGTCACAGCTTGATTGCAAAACTTCCAGCGGAGGAAACAGATAATGATTTTGGAGAAGATACAATAAATTTCGTCAAACTCATTCCGCATGGCGATTACCATGTTCAAATTATATATGGAGGAATAGATTTTAATGCTTTTTCTGTGATTGACATTGCAGATTAAAATTGCTAAAATTAAGTCAAGAAAAGGGGTAAAATTATGAACAGAGCGATTGTAATGGTAATTGATTCAATGGGAACAGGTGCAATGCCTGACTGTCGAGAGTTTAATGACATTCCTGAATGCAATACATTGAGAAATGTTTGTGAATATAATAATGGTTTGAATGTTCCTAATATGGAAAAAATGGGTTTAGGAAATATTCAGGACTACAAGGGTATAAAAAAAGTTGAAAATCCGACTGCTCAATACGGGATTATGGAAGAAAAATCAAAAGGTAAAGACACAACAACAGGCCACTGGGAAATGGCTGGACTCGTTTCTACAAAGCCTTTTGCAACTTTTCCAAACGGATTTCCGAAAGAGCTTGTAGATGAATTTGTTAAAGAAACAAATTGTGGCGGAATTTTGGCAAACCGTCCGGCAAGTGGAACTGCAATAATAGCAGAATTAAATGAAGAGCATCACAAGACTAAATTCCCGATTGTTTATACGAGTGCGGACAGCGTTTTTCAAATTGCGGTTGATACAGATTTAATTCCATTGGAAACGCTTTATAAATGGTGCGAAACAGCCAGACGAATTCTTGATGAAGGCGATTGGAATGTTTCTCGTGTAATTGCAAGACCATATAAAATTATTGATGGCAAACCGACAAGAATTTCAAAAGATAGAAGAGATTATTCAATGGTGCCTTCTCACACAGTTTTGAACGACTTGAAAGATGCAGGCATGAAGGTAATCGGGATTGGAAAGATTGAAGATATTTTCTCAAAATCCGGAATTACTCACGCAATCCACACCGGTAGCAACAAAGAAGGGCTTGAATTGACATTGAAAGCAGTTAAGGGCGAACTAAACCTTGATGAAATCGAGTATAAAAATAACAAGCCGTTTAAATCTGAAAATTCGTTTATTTTTACAAACCTTGTTGATACAGATATGCTTTTTGGACATAGAAATGATGCAAAAGGATATGGCAAGGCAATTGAAGAGATTGACACTTATGTCGATGATATTATTGATGCTATGTCAGATGATGATTTGTTGATAATTACGGCGGATCACGGTTGCGATCCGACAGTTCCGGGAACAGATCATACGAGAGAATATGTGCCGATTTTGGTATTTAACAAAAAGCAAAAAGGTGAAAATCTTGGCATGATAAAAGGATTTGATTATATTGCCGGAAGAATTAAAAATTGGTTGAATGCTTAGTCAAAGCTAATAGCTGCCATCAGTCGTCATTCTGGGGCTCATTCGCCGAGTGCGGAGTAGTTGCAGAAAACAAGGCGGTCTGCAAGATTTTTCTGTAACTACGGAGACACGTTTAACGCGAATGAGATTTTTTCAAGCTGAAAGAATCCAGCTTATTACAATACAAAGCAGCTGCAAAGAATGAAAACAACTCAACCGAAACCACACGCATCTAAGCCTCTTGGCATCTTTGCATCTAAATCAGTTTCGTTGTCGGATTGGCAAATCCGACCTACATCTAAAAACTTTGCATCTAGATTAGTTTCTCACAAGACTAATATTGGCGGGGTAGGTACCCCGCCCTACGTTGCTAAATCAACACCTGATCTCGGCATAGCAATGCCGACCTACTTCTTCTAGTGGAGAGGGATTGTTTTGTGCTGCTAGAATAATTATGTATGGTTGGGCTATGAATTATTAGCCTCTATTTCTAACAATCGAGCTTTTATATCTAAGCCTTCGGCGTAGCCTGTAAGGTTGCCGTTTTTGCCTATTACGCGGTGACAAGGCACGATTATGCAAATCGGATTGTTGTGATTAGCCATCCCGACTGCTCTGCTTGCTTTTTCATTTCCAATTTTTTTAGCTATGTCTTTATAAGTCACAGTCTTGCCATACGGAATTTGGCAAAGCGCATTCCACACACGCATCTGAAAATCTGTTCCATTTTGTTTTAATGGAATATCAAAGGTTTTCCGCTTTCCGGCAAAGTACTCCAAAAGCTCTTGATACGTCTTTTTTATAAGCTCAGTTTCTTTTTCTGGTGCATCAATTTCTCTGAAATTAAGCTCTACAATTTTATTACAATCTTCTGCAATATAAACTTTTCCAAGCTCAGTATTATAAGAATATTGAAACATCTATGATTCTTTCAAATGTTTTACGTGTTTATATACATAAAGTACGCCAAGAATTCCAAAAATTACGACAATTGCAATATCGAATTTGTGCCAAATATGTTTGAAAGCTTCCATATTCTGTCCCATTTTTACGCCGACGTAAACCAATACATAACTCCAAACAAGTGAGCCTAGGAAGGTTAATGTAAAAAATACACGTTTCTTAGCTCTCAAAATACCAGCAGGAAGTGAGATAAAAGTTCTTACAACAGGCAACATTCTGCATAAGAAAAATGCCCAATCTCCGTATTTTTCAACCCATTTATCTGCTTCGTCCAAATCTTTGTGCGAAATAAGAAAGTATTTGCCATATTTTTCAACAAACTTTCTTCCTCCGAAAAAACCAAGGTAATATGATGGAATAGAACCCAAAACACAGCCCAAAGCTCCGGCAATTGCCGCAATATGGAGGTTCATTTCCCCTTTGCTGACAATATATCCCGCAAAAGGCAAAATAGCTTCGCTTGGTAGTGGAATGTTGCAAGACTCAATCGCCATCAATAAACTGATGCCGAATGGTCCTAAATGCGTAATAATGTGTTCTATAAAGTTTATTAAATGTGCTAATACTAAATTTATCGCTTCCATAATCCCTCTTCTCTTAATTTTTTGTATAAATTATTTTATAACTTCAATTGTATCGTAATCAACCAAATATGGCATGTGCTCTTCTGTGATAAGCTCCCCAGGAAGCAAAACAGCAATTCCCGGAGGACATTCCGCGATTACCTCAGCCGAAATTCTGCCAACAGCGTGCTCTTTTGAAATTGTTTCTTTGTGAGAATAATAAGCTTCTCTCAAAGTCATTTTGATAATAGGCGTCAGCATTGGCATGTGTTTTTTCTTTTCAAGATAACAAATGTCTGTGTAATTCGTCTTATCAATTTTTTGAAGGCATTTTACCAAATATTGCATGTCGCTTCTTGTGTTGCCGATATTTGACAAAATCAAAAGTCCGGCATCAGACGCGCTTTCAACTTCGATATTAAAATCAATTTCTAAAATAGATTCAAGACGTTTTCCTGAAAGTCTGTCATCTCTGATGAACACTTTTGTAATATCTGTTTTAAATCCAAAATCAGGCTTTAAGTGGTGAATATGTTCTAATTTATCTATTTCACGACGAAGATATTTTGCGTTTTGAACAGCTCGTTCAAGCTGTTTTCTGCCACGAGGGCTGTCAAGGTTTGCCCTTGCAGCGTCAAGACTTGCCAAAAGCATCAACGACGGGCTTGTTGTATGCAAAAGTTTTAGAGCTTTTTCAATAGCTTCTATGTCAAGTTTTGAGTTTTCTGCAATATGCAACATAGAACTTTGGCTCATGCTTCCGCCTGTTTTGTGCAAAGAGTGAACAACTGCATCAGCACCTAGTTTTAAGGCAGTTGTCGGAAGATGGTTATTAAAATTCCAAAGACATGCGTGTGCCTCATCAACGATTAGCGGAACATCATATTTTTTACAAATTTCAGAAATTGATTTGATGTCGGAAACAACACCTTCATAAGTTGGGTTTGTAATCCAAACCATGCCGGCTTTCGGATTGTTTTTTAACATTTCTTCAACAGATTCCGGTGTTACACAACCCCAAATCCCCCATTCTTCAAGTTTTTTCGGGATAAGCCAAATAGGTTCTGCTCCGGAAATAATCATGCCTGTTAAAATTGAGCGGTGGCAATTTCTGTTTACAATAATTTTTTCGCCTTTCTTTGTTAAACCCATTGCAAGAGCAAGGTTTCCGGCTGTCGAACCGTTTAACAAAAAGAAAGTTTTTTTAGCACCGAAAGCTTCTGCCGCTAGTTCTTGCGCCTCTTTGATAGGCCCTGTTGCAGGGTGAAGAGTCCCGAGCCCATCGAATTCGTCCGTTGTATCAATAGAGAGAGCCTTTGTGCCGATAAGTTTTCTAAACTCAGGCAAAACCCCGTTTCCTTTTGTATGACCCGGAATATGAAATTGATATGTCGGGCATTCGTAAGCATATTTTAGCGCTTCTACAATAGGGGCATGTATTTTAGTTTTTTTATCTTGTTGATTAATCATTTTATTCGCTTTTGCAGTTGATGCAATTTTATTCTTTGTTACATTTGTCATAATTATTAATATACACTAAAAAAAATTTTTTTTGCATAGATTTTATGATACATTAATATTTGTGAACAGGTTTTTTATAGTTTTATTTTCAATAATGTTTATGATGTCTGTGACTAGTGCAGATGCAAGAATTTTTGGCAAAAAAACAGTTTCTGATGACTATGTTCGAGATTTTGACGAAGTTAAACTTATAGAGCCTATTCCAGAGATTTTTAAATCTCCTGATGTTCCTGATGTTCCGCAAGATAATCCTGTGTTGGAAGGTGGTGCTACTGTCGGGAATGAATCTGATTCTGTTGATAAAGAAGATGTTGATCTTGATGCGATTGACGATGAATTGCCCGAAAATAATTCCGAACCGTTACCTCGGTTTGATTTAAATAATCTTGAAAATAAAGAAGAAACAAATGTTTTTAAACGGATTTTTGATATTGATAACAATATAGAAGCTGAATTTTCGCTATTTGATAATTTCGATTTGGATAAAAATAATGATGGCAAAATTGATGAAAATACTTTTATTGGTAAGATTTTGAAACAAGATATTACAAGGACTGATGTTCCTTCATATCTTTTGAAAAAGCAATTGAGTTTTAGACCTAAAAAAGGGATAGTTTCAAAAGTTCAGTATTATGGAGCTTTTCAGGGTGATTTTTCGTCTACTTTTTTAGGAAGTGATTATGATACGAGCTATGATATCGGTTTTTTGCAATTCGGAGCGATAGGAAAATTTAGAAATACTAAAAATGATTTCAAAATCTTATTTAATCCAAGACCTGCAAATGGTAGGACGTATATGCAAAATTTTATAGCTGATGCATATATCATAAACAGTAATATTCCTCATCATAAGCTTGTTGTAGGTTATTCAAGAAATCAAGTCGGTAAAGAAGGTGGCGCAAGTTCATATATTTTGCCGTTTGTTATGCGTTCTCAAATCGCTCGTAATTTTGGCTCAACTCGAGCTCTTGGAGTTAGATTAATCGGTAATTACTCTTTGATGGATTATAACCTCGCATTTAATTCGTCTGACAGATATTTTCACACTCCGTTTGCAGGACCTGAATTTACCGGCTGGGTAGATTTTAAACCACTTGGCAAAACTGATGGAAGATATGGAAATTTAACCTTTGGGGGCGGTATTAATACCGGTCATAACAGGACAAATTATACTGTTGGGTCTTTCTATGTAGGTTATAAATATAAAAGGCTTTGGACAAATTTTGAATACGGTATCGCAGACGGTTACAACGGCTCATTTGTAAGTACTAAAAAAGCACAAGGGTTTAATTATACGATTGGGTACAAAATTCACCCGAAAGTACAGCTAATTGCTCGCTATGATCAGTTTGATCCTGATAGAGATGTCGCTCATAACACAAGACGCGAATATTCGGCAGGGATAAATTATTTTATTAAAGGACAGGCAATACGTCTTATTTTAAATTACGTATTTTGTAATAATCAAAATACGGAAGACAGTCATAGGATAATTTTTGGAACGCAATTGTTATTATAAAAAAGCCAGACATTTAATTTGTCTGACTTTTTAGTTTTTATGCTTTAAATTTGTTTTTTACTACAATTTTGAGTGGCGGAATTTCGTTATCTCTACTGCCAAAATGAGAATATGTATAGGTTCTTGCAAATTTTGGTTCAAAAATGCCATGAATTAATTCGGTTTGATTTTTGTAATGTTCAAATTGGTACTTGTAGAATTCTTTGTCTGTATCGTTTAGTAACATAAATGTTTTTGTCTTAAATAGTGGTTTATAGACAGTAATTGTATTATCTTTAAATTGTGAAATTTTTATAAATTCAACGTTTGGGAAAAGAGTTTGAACCTGTTGTTCGGAAAGCTCAGTTTTTGAAAAGCCGTTTGGGGAGAATTTTAAATTAAAAAACTTTAATTTGTACGGATTGTAACCGATTAGTTCATTCTCTTTTATGAATTCATAGCAAGTGTCGGTGTCAAAAGTTTTTCCGTTAAATATATACTCAGAATATCCGCCACTGCCAATTGTATAATGATGTGTAAGTACATAATTGTCGGAACATTCTGTTCCCCAAGTTTGAGTTTTAGGGCAAAAAGTTACAGTTTCTTTGTCTTTAATTTGGTTTTGAATAATTGTTTTGTCATAATTGTACGCAAAAGCCGCATTTACACTAATAAGAGCAATTGCAAGTAAAATAAGTTTCTTCATAAAGCCTCCTTTGGTGGAAAAATCATAATACAAAAAATAAATAATGCAATACGTTATTTTTTAGTAATGATAAAAGACCTCTGATACAATCAGAGGTCTTTTTATATGAAGAAAGAAATTATCGATTTTATGCAGCTTGTTTTATTTCCGGTTGTTTAACAGGTTGTGCATTAGGGTCAGCAGGTTTTATTTCTGCCTTAGGAGCTTCTGCCGGTAATTGGTCTAGTTTTGCAAGAGCCGCTGCTGCTGCTTCTTGAACGTCTTTGTCTTGGTCGTTTTTAGCGATATTGAACACTGTCGTCAAGTCTTGCTTGTATTCCGGTTTTTGAATGTAGCTTAATGCTTCAATTGCAGATGTTCTAACCATTGGGTTAGGGTTGTTTTTTAATTGATCTACAATTGTTACTGCCCCTGGAAGTTCTGTCAATGGAACAGTTGATCCTGTTAATTTTGCAACTTCATCACCATAAAGTTTTTGCATTATTGAAGATGTGAACATTGCGTAGCTTTTATTTCTTTCAGCTTGTTCCTTTGGAGTGATTGTTGTTGCTAGTTTTTGCTCTGCTTCTGAAAGTTTTTCGCCTTTTTTAAGTTTTTCTCTAGCAGTAATTTGTTCAGCTGTTGGTCCAGCTAATTTACTAGAATCAGTGTTTACGATTGTGTTTAATGCGTTTACAACTTTTTCATCTAATAATTCTGTTGCCTTTTGAGGTTCATCTTTTACCATGTTTGCAATTTCTTCCATAGCATTTGCTTGAACTTCGTAGTCAGGATTTGAAAGTTTTGCAATAAATGAGTTCAAATCAACTTGTGGAGCCATTGGAACAGGTTGTTCAACTTCCACTTTTGGTGTTGCTGCCGGTTGTTGAGTTACAACAGGAGCCGGAGTATTAATGTTTTGTTGTTGAATTACCTGTTGAGGTGCAGCTTGAACTGCTTCCGGAGCAACATTTTGAGGAGCTGGAATTGCCGGAGTTGTTGCAGCAGGGGCAACCGGTGTATAGTTTACAGGCTGTTGAGGCATGTAATACGGTTGAGTTTGTGCTTGCGGGTAATCGTACAACTGAGCTTGTGGGTATGAATAGTAAGGCATTGTAGGTTGTGCATATTGCGGAACATTCATCGCAACTTGTCCAACACCAGGAGCGCTTACCGATGGGTTGTGTACGTCAATCTTTACTGCATTGTAATTAGGAGCAGGAGTTGCCTGTTGTGCCATGTATGGCATGTTAGGTTGCATCTGGGGGTGCATGTAAGGATTTACTAAATTTGGAGCTTGAATCATTTAATTTCTTCCTTTCGATAAAATATCTTTCTATATTTTTATTCTACTGTTTAAATATCCGTCAAGATAGAAAATTGCTAAAATTTTTATTTTTTTTAATAATTCTTAACAAACTGCTGTTTTTTTAATAAACTTTTATTTAATTTTGTTTGTGCTATAATGTAGATGTGCACAGATATTAATGGGATTGTATTTATGATTATTGATAGAACTAATAAAAAATCTATTCGGTCTGCTTTTGGTAAGGCATTAGCAAAGTTGGGTGAAAAAAATGAAAAAATTGTTGTTTTAGATGCAGATTTGTCATGCTCTACTCAGACAAAATTCTTTGCAAAAGAATTTCCTGAACGATTTTTTGACTGTGGAATAGCAGAACAAGACATGGTTGCGACTGCGACAGGTTTCGCTGCTGTTGGGAAAATTCCTTTTGCGGCAAGTTTTGCCGTTTTTGTAACAGGCAGAGCTTATGATCAGGTTAGAAATTCTATTTGTTACCCAAATTTTAATGTAAAGCTTGTCGGAACACATGGTGGTATAACAGTTGGAGAGGACGGAGCAACACATGAAGCTTTGGAAGATATTTCTCTAATGCGTGGTTTGCCTAATATGTCAGTTTTGGTTCCTGCTGATTGTAGGGAGTGTGAACAGGTTTTGGAATATGCTGCTGAGCATGATGGGCCAATGTATATAAGAGTTCCAAGAAGTAATGTTTGTGACGTGTTTGACGAAAATTATAAATTTGACTTTAATAAGGCAAATATTGTAAATGAAGGAAGTCAACTCACTGTGTTTACGAATGGAGAAACATTGGCGGAAGTTCTTGATGCTGTTAATGAGTTAGAAAAAGATGGATATTCTGTTCAAGTTGTTAATGTGCCGGTTGTAAAGCCGATTGATAAAGGTACAATTGTTGCTTGTGCACAGAAAACAGGACATGTCATCACTGTTGAAAACCATTCTATAATCGGTGGATTAGGAAGTGCTGTTTGTGAGGTGTTGGCTGAAAACTTCCCTGTTCCAGTTAAAAGAATTGGTGTAAACGATGAGTTTGGACAAAGTGGAGATGCCGATTTATTAATGGATTTTTATGGGTTGAGTGCTAAAAAACTAAAACAATCCATTAAACAATATATAGATAATTTTGCCTAAGAATAGTAAGGAAAATATATGATTCAATTTAGATCAGTTACAAAAAAATATAAAAATGAGCATTATGCATTAAAAAATATTAATCTGGATATTATGTCAGGTGAATTCGTTTTTATAGTAGGTGCTTCCGGTGCGGGAAAGTCTACATTGATGAAGCTTTTGTATAACGAAGAACGCCCGACAAGTGGTACAGTCACAATCGGTGGAATTAATATTGCGAATTTGCCTAATGACAAAGTTCCTAATTTAAGAAGATGTATGGGAATTGTTTTTCAGGACTATAAATTGCTTCAAAATCAAAGTGTTTATGATAATGTAGCCTACGTAATCCGTACTTTGGGAATCAGTTCAAAGGAAATTAATTCAAGAGTTTCAGGAGCTTTAAAAATTGTAGGACTTTACGATAAAATGAATGTTACTCCTTCTGAGTTGTCAGGTGGAGAACAACAAAGAGTTGGGATTGCAAGAGCTATTGTGAATGGACCGCCTCTATTGATTGCGGACGAGCCTACCGGAAACCTTGATCCTAAAAACTCAATGGAAATTATGCAAATTTTGGATCAAATTAACCAAAGAGGTATTACTGTGATTGTTTCAACACATGATAATGCAATGGTTGATTATTTCAGAAAAAGGGTTATAACTCTTGATAATGGCGAAGTAGTTAGAGATATACAAGCAGGTACTTATGAATAATTCAAAAGCAGAAATTAAAAAGAAAGTAAAAAAACATATTCCGAAAGATTGGTTGTGCGAGTTAAGAATATTGTATCGTTTAACAAGACAAACAATTCATGATATTGCAAGGACAGGAATTGTAAATATTGTTATAATTACAACAATGGCGGCTATTTTGTCGATTTTTGCGTCATTTTTTCGCTCGGCAATTTCAATTTCGTCATTTGCTCACGAGTTAGGAAATGTACTTGAAATTTCTGTTTACTTAAAGGACAACGCTGATGCAAATGTGTCTAAAAATAGAATTAAAGAATTTGAACATGTTGAAAGTGTTGAACTTGTTCCAAAAGCGTCATCGTGGTCAAATTTAAAAAGAGAAATGGATTTGCCGGACATAACAAACCCGCTTCCGGATACGTTGCATGTAAAAGTTGATAAGCCTGAAAATATTGATGTAGTGTTTAAAAATATCAAGCAGTTGAATTCTGTTGAGGATATGAGTTATGCACAGGATTTAGCAAAAAAGATTGAGGCATTAAATCATGTTGTAAATGTTATAACACTTTTGGTTGTTATTGTTATGGGAATGTTAACGATTACAATTATTAATAATACAATTCAGCTTGTTATTCAGTCCAGAAAAGAAGAAATTGAAATCATGCGATTAATGGGAGTTTCAAACTGGTATATCAGATTCCCGTTGATTATGCAAGGTGCTTTTTATGGGTTTTCAGGAGCTGTAATCGCTTTGTTGCCGTTGAATTTTGTTCAAAACGGGCTTAATCATATGCACCAATTTTTCATGGTTCCAACACCGCTTTATGCGCAAAATTTTGTTATTGCTGTTATGTTTGCAATGGCTATATTGTTTGGAGCCGGCGGTAGTTTCTTGTGTATCAAAAAACATTTACAGGTGTAAACAATGTCGGATACTGTTCTTTTAATTTCAGATGATGAAAATTTCTTTCACACTATAAGAGAAAAGTTGTTATTTTTACGAAAAGATGACAAATTTATTTATTCTGATTTTAAAAGTTATCAACCCAAACTGGATATAGCAAATATAATTCTTGTTCATGACGATTTTGCAAAAAATATTTGTTTGGAAACTGTTCAAAAAATCAGAAAAAAATCTGATAAAATTATAATATTGCTATCTAATTTATGCGATAAAGAATTTGTGTTACAGGCTTATGATTGTGGTATAGATGATTATTTGCCTTCGTCTGTTGAGGATTTTGAGCTTGTTATAAAGACGGTAAATAATATTAAAACAGATGCTTTAAAGCAAAATTTTCTTAGAAATCAAAAAATATTAACGCAACTTGGTGTAATTGATGAATTAACAGGTTTGTATTCTTACAAGTATGCGAAACAAGTAATTGAGAATGAAATAGAAACAAATTTGTTAGATAGTGGTAGCTTTTTGGTTGTGGCTCCGACGGAAAAAGGAAAATCAAACTTTTCAATAGAAAAACTTGCACAAAAGTTAAAAAATTCAACAAGGTCTTGTGATGTTGTAACTCTTGGAAAAGGGGCAAAAATTTATGCATTGCTTCCAAATACTGATTGTAACGGGGCACTTGTTGTATTAAATAAAATTAAGGAAAATTATGGCGAAGGTGAGATTGCTGTTGGAATTTCTGAGATTTCGCATAAGTCATTTGATGAATTAGAAAACGATTGTTTGAAGGCCTTGTCTGATGCTCTTGCTACAAATGCAGAATATATGATTGCCGAAGAAAAAGTTGAAACTTTGGACGATTGGCTTGAAGACGAGAATGAAGAACCTAAGAGTTACAAAATATATAAACAAATTTTTAATAAAAAATTGGAAAAAGTAATTACACCTGTTTTTTATCGTTTGCAAAAAACATGGGAAGAAAAATTGTTTGATACACAAATTGAGCAATCTGTGAGCGAGGACGGTTGTATTTTTCAATTAAAAAACAAAGAACACAGTAGTGTTTTAAGAATAATTTATCCGGGATTTGCTAAAATTATTATTGCGATTACGCATGAAGGTTTAGATAGCCCTGAAAATAAAGAAATTCAAATGCCTTTGACAAAAATTACGACGAAAGAATTAGTAAATATTGTAGAAGACTTTATATATGATTTTAAATACAGTTAAGGAGAAAAAAATGAACACATTATCAGCAGAAAATAGTTTAGTTTTAATAATTGACATACAGGAAAGACTTGTTGCCGCATTAGAAAAAAATGTTATTGTTGCAAACGCCGTGAAAATTGCAAGTGCAGCAAAAGCTCTTGATATACCGGTATTGTTGACTGAACAATATCCAAAAGGTTTGGGACATACTGTTCCTGAGCTTCAAGCTGTTTTGCCGGAAGGTAGCGAAGTTGTAGAAAAGACATATTTCAATGCATTGTTGGAAGAAGGAATGTTGGATAAAATCAAAGCTTTTGGTAAAAAACAAATCGTTATTTTTGGGATTGAAACACATATTTGTGTACATCAAACCGCAGCTGCATTGATTGAGGCCGGATTTGATGTATATGTAATTAAAGACGCTTGTGCTAGCCGTAATAAATACGAATTTAAACAGGGAATTGAAGCAATGGTCGCAAACGGAGTTAAATCATCTTGTGTTGAAATTGCTTTGTTTGAGTGGTTAAAAGGAGCTAAAAACCCTAAGTTTAAAGAAGTGCAAGCTTTGATTAAGTAAGTAATATTTTCAAATTGATTTCTATTGTAATGGCAATTCTGTACTATTCAGAGTTGCCATTATAGTAGGACTAGGAAATGACTTGTTTTTTTTATATAATATGTTATAATAGTAATATAGAGAAATTTTAGAGGAGTTGAGGTATGGCATCTATAAAAGACGCATTTGAAGAATCTATGCAGGATAGTAATGCAATTTGGAAATATATAATTTTTGCGATTCCTGTATATTATTGTGTTCAATTATATTTAAGTGGGGCTTGGTTCGGATTTTGGACTTTGGTTATTCCTACTTATTTTTTGCTATTTGGCTTTTTAGCAGGGTGTACCGCAAACGTACGAAATGGGAAATCATCTGTATTGCCGTCTTTTAATATCTTTAAACTTTTTTGGGACGGCATAAAGGGCACTGTTGCTCTCGGGCCGTCTATTGCAATAAACTGTTGGCTTGCAT
>CAKUZO010000031.1 GCA_934717895.1 uncultured Candidatus Melainabacteria bacterium
TAACTGTGATGGTCGTCAAAATCAACCGTTTGCTTAATATTATAACCACCTAAAAACGCATAAAATTGTTGTGGTTGTCCGATTGCACAAAGTGCTGTTGCTTCTGTTCCTTGTGCCAATTTTTCACCAGTCTTAATATTATAAACATAATCAGGCTCAGTCTTACAAACAAAAGCTTCAACTTTCATCTTCTTAGCCATAATTTTGGCTAATTTTTCGGCTCTTGAATGATCAACATTTTTGCTCACAACAACGAGCTTGTTAATACGAGAAAACGCTTCCAATCCTTCTCTTAAAGGTCCTGCCGGAAGAAGTTTTTCGTTGCCAAACCCCATCTTACTGTCCATCAAAACAATATCTAAATCACGATGCAATTTTCGGTGCTGAAATCCATCGTCCAAAATAATTTTGGTTGCCCCGAATTTTTCTACCGCGTATTTTGCCCCTTCAAAACGATTTTTTGTCGTAATAACAATCGCCCCTTTTGAATTCGTTGCAAGCCAAAACGGTTCATCTCCGGCAAGTTGAGCGTTATAAAAAACTTTTTCTCCATCAGAAATCACGTTCACATTTTTGTTTGAAAGCTTTCCGCCGTAACCTCTTGAAACAATAGCAACTTTCTCACCCTGTGCTACAAAATATTTAGCAATCTCTGACACGACAGGAGTTTTTCCAACTCCGCCGGTTGTGATATTCCCGATAGAAATCACAAAAGCGTCAACTTTTTTCGGCTTCAATATATTTTTGTCATATAAAAGATTTTTTAGTCCACTGCCAATTCCATAAAATATTGAGCCAAACTCTAACAACTTCAACAACAGACCTTTGGCGTCTTTATTGTAATGAATTTTTGTTATCTCCGTTTTTAAATTCATATTTTTCCCTTAATCTCTCAATGCAAAACTATTCGCCTAGAACATCAATCTCCAAAGCAAAAATCTCTTATTCAATTTTTCAGAGAATTTTCTTAAATTGCAAGTCGTTTCTCTTGTATCTTCGATAATTGATTGCAATTCTGTTTTCTTGTCCGGAGTCAATTTATTAACAGTATTCAAAGTTGTGGAAATATCTGTCATTGCAGTGTTTACATTTGCAACAGCTCTATTGATATCCTTCTTCAACTGATCGTCTTTTGTCATCGAATTTACATAGCCGCTAATTTCATTAACATTATGAGTAATAGCTCTCAAATCTTCTGCCATCTGTTCAGATTCTTTTTCATCTCCGATAATTTTATTCAAGTTTTGAGAAAGTTTATCAACAGAATTTGCCGTAGACATAACAGTAGTTTTGAATTGCGGATCGCCAATAATGTTATTAATATTATAGGAAAGCATATTAAAATCAGTCGTTGCCTTATCCATCATTACCATAAGTTGCCTTAAATCACTTGAAGAATCATCAATCAAACTGTTCAACTTACCCATAGTAACACTTGTTTGTCCTGTTAAAGAGTTTATATTTCTAACAGACATTTTGAGTTCAGCGATAACCTGTTCTGAAAGTAAATCGTTGATTTTCTTATTTGTTTCTGTCAAAGATTCAGCTGCTCTGTATTGCCAATCCATAAAATCGGCAATTCTCATCGGCTCAATAATCGTGTAAGGCGAAGTTTGAATTGGATACGGCAAAACAACATCGTCCAAAGTTGAAATCAAAAGTTTATTTGTACCCTGCTCTCTGACAACTTTACCTTTTAAAAATTCAGGCAAAACAAGCCCCGGGAGATTAATGACATAATCCACTTTATATGCAAAATTTGTCTTAATTCTATCTTTTACACTGTATGGAATAACTTCTTTTGAAACTACTTCAATATTCTTAATTTTTCCAACATCATAAAACTGTTTGTCTAACTTCATTTCAACAGCATCGTCTTTATAAAGAATATCCTTATTCAACATAGGAATATAAACAGTTCTTATTTTAGGCGGAGTAATTTCCAAGAACAATTCGCCAATTAAACCTGACTGTTGAATAGAAAAAGTCGATGCTTTCGGAATTTCGACATTCGGATCGGTTATAACGAATTTTACCTTAACATAACTGTTTTCACCATCAATAACAGGTGTAATCTCTTCAACCTGCCCAACTCGCAAGCCCATCATCTGAACACCTGCTCCCGGACGCATTCCATTTACATCTTTAAACTGGATTTCAACCCTATCCGCCGAAGAAAAAGTTCTTCCTTTAACCTTGAAAACCACGCCAACCAATAGCACTAACGATAATAATGTCAAAAGCCCAACTTTAAAAGATGATGAAAATTTCATTTATAACCTTTCCTATTTTGAAAACATTGTAACAAAAACAACAAAATTATGCAAAATCTGTAAGATTAATCTTTTATAATATATTAAAAATGAAACGCAATTTTTCGGAATTATTTTACTTTATATAAATAGGTAAATCAATTTAGGGGAAATAATGTCAAAATTTTTTAATATCTTATTCAACAAAAACATTATAGCACCGCCACTGTCTTGGAAAACAAGCAGTTTAGGCTCATCTGCCAATTTAGTTGCAATGGAACTCAGACAAATGTTCAAACCGAACAAAATCGTCAAAGAATTTTACAATGTTATGTGGTCAAAACCGAACGCAAAAACGGTTGAAAAAGTTTGCGACAAGTTCGAAAAAGCAACCGGCGTAAAAATGATTATGACAGATACACAAGAAGCACAAAGCTTTTGTGAACTCGCAAATGTATTCATGCGTGATATAAGAAAGGGAAGATTTCCAAAAGATATAAAATATGTAATTTTCGGTCATGGTGCCGGCTCCTCACTTGTTCAAACAGGTGCAGACAGATGGCATGTCGGACATAAACCGGAAATCGGAATTTTTGATTTCATAAAACAACATGTCCCAAAGGGAGAAAAAGTTATTGTAAACTGCTGCGAAGTTACTCCAAAAAAATACAAACACCTAATCCCTAAAAACAAACCTGCAATCGGATTTGAAACAAGTACAGATGCTTCAAGCTCATATTATCACCCGCTAAAAATAGTCAGAAGCGGCGAAGATAGAATAATTGGAGCTTATGCTAACGGGATTGCGACAATGTATTAATTTTATAATTGCAATTCTTATTCAATTCATTAGACAATTAAAAAAGCCTAAACAAAATTTTGTTTAAGGCTTTTGTTTTTTTATTTTATCTTTAAAAAATTAACCGTGACAGTGATGTTCCCCATGATGGTGTCCATGGCAATGGTGGTGTTCTCCGCCACAAGCATTTTCACCTGTTACTAATGTGTTATTCAAAAATTTTGTAACAACTTCCTCAATATCCAATTCCGGACAACCTGCAACAATTTTTACTCCATTCTGTGCAAATATCGCCATCGGACGTCCTCCCATTCCGCCTGCCAATACAATATTTGCACCTTGTGATGCTATCCAATTCGCACTTTGACAAGAAATTCCTTCTTCCGGAATTTTTTTGTCTATACTTAAAATTTCTTTTGTTTCCGGATTAACTTCTACAAATGTAAAATACTCACAATGCCCAAAATGACCGCATAATTTGTTTTCTGCTGATGGAATTACAATTTTCATAATTTTATCTCCTTTTAATTTTTCGATATTTGACTGCAATAATATTGCACTTTCTAACGCCTCTGTTTCAGTAATATTGTGATTTTTCGCAAATTCTTTCAAAATATTTAAAACATCTTCATTTATTCTTCTATTGAACGGAACCTTATTTCTACAAGTCTTTTTTCTACCTGCACACTCACGTTTCCCGCCCCAACATTTGCTCTTATTTAAACGACATTCTTTCATCAGTTAGCCTCAATAAAATAATAGTACATTATTTTGATAATGTCAATACATATTCAAGTATAGACAATTAGGGGATTGTATTTATAACAACAAAAAGTCCTGCCAGATGACAGGACTTTTTTTTATTTTGAAGATTTGGAGTTGTTGATTACACTAATTCAACAACTTTCAAAGCGTTTCTTGAAGCAATTTCAACAAGGCTTCTTGCTGTTGCCATCATTGACAAATCTGAATCCATTTTGTTGATGCAAGAACCACAACCGATTGCTGATGCACCTGCTGCAAATGCAAATGGAGCAGTTGTTGGGTTGATTGCTGTTGCTGTCATAATAGGCAAGTCGATATTTCTAGAAAGTTCAATTGTGTTAGATAGAGTCAATTCAGCTCTTTCCATCAAGCCTCTTGCGCCTTCTGAAATGTGATCTGCTGAGAAGTGACCTTCTGTTTGAACTAGGTCGATACCCATTGTTTCTAATTTTCTAGCCAAATCAATTTGATCAGCTATTGACAATTCACCAGGAATTGTTACACAGAAGAATGTTCTTGTATCGCCAAGCATATCCATAGTTTCTCTAACTAATGACATAACTTGATCAGCTGAGAAAGACATTCCTTTTTTGTAAAGTACGTCAAAGTTTCCAAGTTCGATAGCGTCAGCACCAAGTTCTACTGCTTTAACAAGTTCTGATGGAACGATTGATGATACGAAAATCGGCATATCTGTCATATTTCTGATTTCAGAAATAATTTCAGGTTTTGCACAAATATCAACTGCTGATGCACCAGCGTTTTCTGCTGATGAAACAACTTTTTTAATGTTTTCAATATCAAAGTTGTCGATACCAGCGATAACTTTTACAGCTCTTTTTTCTGTCAAATGTTGTCTAAATAAATCAATTCTGCTCATTTAAAAATTTCCTTTCTTATAAAGTGTAAAGTTTTTTCTGCATTATACATTAAAATTGTAATAATTACAATAACTAACCGCAAAAAAATTTTTTAGGGTAATGAAAATTTGTCAAAACCGCCAATAATAATACTAAAAGGGGAGTAAAATGCTAAAAAGAATAATTGTGTGTATAACGTTTTTGTTTCTATCTTTCGTGCCTGTCGGAGCGCAAAATTACGGCGCAGACGAGCTTATAAATATCAGTGTTTATGAAAGGATTAATCCTGCAATTGTTGCTATTGACGCAAATCTAGCCGACGGATTTTCTGCCGGAACAGGTTGCGTAATCCGTTCAGACGGAGTGATTTTGACAGGTTCTCACGTGATAGAAGGCGCAAAAGAAATTGATGTTACTACCTCAGACGGCAAGGTTTATAAAGCCTCAGTTCTTGCAAAAATGGGGAAAAATAAGGATTTGGCGTTATTAAAAATTGCTCCAAAATCGCGTCTGAAAACTATATCTTTTGGTGATTCCTCTGATGTGAAAGTAGGGCAAAAAGTCTTGGCAATCGGCAATCCGTTTGGATTTTCAGGAACATTGACTTCCGGAATTGTTTCACGAATTGATTATGCAAAAGGAAGAATTCAAACTGATGCGGCGATAAATCCCGGGTGTTCCGGCGGACCACTTTTGAACTCGCAAGGAGAAGTCATCGGGATTTCCCAATCGATTTACAATCCGGATAACAATATTTCAAACATCGGTATAGGTTTTGCAATTCCTGTGAATGATGCGAAAAAATTTATAGAAACGGCAAACTTAGACAATACAACTTTGACGGGCAAAAAACGGTTTGCTATGAAAGAGTAAGGTTATTAGTTGATAAAATTTCAGAGTAACGAATTGATTACGGAGTCAAATTGCCACGATAGCGAAATGAGCAACAACTTGTTAGCGAAACAAACGACAAAAACAGCCATTGTTTGAGCGGTAAAGTTATTTGATAGGCTGGATTGCCACGCTATTCGCTCGCAATGACGATTTCAAAATTTTTAATGCATGTGCATAGCGAGTTTGGCTGTTTCAAGTTGAGCTTACAAGTTATTAGCGAATGAAGCGTGTGGCTGGTTTTGTGGAACTTTTTCCATAAAAAGTTCCCGCCGTCCGCGTAGGACATAATAATAAATAATAACAAGTTCAGAATGGCAAGAATTCTGAAAGTGGCGTTTAGTCCATCTTTTGTTTCAGTTCGTTTTTGACGTTGCTCAAAGGCCCGTTGTTTGGGGTTCTTATGTTATGATAATACTTTTTGGCAAAAGTAAACGGATATTTTGGAAGCCAAGAGCATTTTATAAAAATATTTACGGTATCAGCCCCTTGTGAAAACATAAGTTCGTCGATTGTTTCCTCGTGTGATGGCGATATTGATGAGAAAATTTTTAAAATATAATCCGTAAAAGTCACAGCGGAATATCCAGATGCCGCAAGCGGGTCGGTTACAAATTTAGTTACTCTAAAATCACTATTTTCTTTAATATTTTTCACATCATCTGGCAATTGAAATTCTCCGCTGACAATTTGTTCAATTTCATACCATTGACCGTTATATTGAATTCTCATTATATTCGGCTTTGGCATATAAATGTCGTCAAAGATTGTATTAAGAATAAGTTTTCCATTTCGGTCGACAACGCCGTATTTGTAATTCTTTTTAACCAAAAACATTCCACCAAAAAGCAAATCAACGGACATATATTCATTAGGAATTATTGCTTCTCCGAATTCGTTATAAACTCCGTAATTGTTTTCGTTCCCGAGTTTTACGTATTTGCCAAGCATTCTGTCGACGTGGCGAAATTTGGGTTCAACAAGAATATTCCCTGAGCAATCAATCAATCCGTATTTATTTTTTTTATTGATAATCCAAGCTGAGTTGCCTACACGAATAAGCTTTTTGTACTGGGCATCGACAATAATGTTTCCGGATTTGTCTTTTAGCCCGAATAATACGTTTTTCTTTTCATTTGAAAAAACAACTTCATCGTCCATTGAAATTGCAGACTTCAAAGGTTCTGACGGATTTGCCAAAACATTTGAGCAGGTTGAAATTATTAATAAAAATAATATGACGAAAGCTTTTTTCATAACTAAATAATAGCATAAATTTAAAATTTTATATAACGAAAGAAAAGAGATCTTTGATGTCCATATTGAAGGCGTTTGCGATGTTTTCAAGCTTTTTTATGGTAAGATTGGTTTCTCCTCGTTCAATCATGCCGACAAAATTTCGGTTTAAATCCGCAAGTTCAGCTAATTTTTCTTGTGACATTTTGCGTTTTTGACGCTCTATCCTGATTTTTTGCCCGAGTTTAAGAATTGTATTGTCATTAATCTTTTCCATATTCAAATTCTAATAACTAATATATTGACAATCTACCCATTATAATGATAAAATGATTAATATATTAGGTAATAATAGGAGAAATTTATGAAAAAAGCATTTACTTTGGCGGAAGTTTTGATAACTCTCGGTATTATTGGAGTTGTTGCCGCAATGACTTTGCCGACGTTAATCCAACAACATCAGAAACAAGTTTATGTAAATGGTTTAAAAAAGGCAATTAGCGTATCTCAAAACATGCTTAAACAAATGCAAGCAGATGAACAAGCTGCGGATATTGGAAGTATTAGTTTATTTACAAATGGAATTCACTCATATGATAATACCGCAAACGAAGATGCTTATGGAAATCCTTCTGTTTTTCAACAAATTATTCCTAAATATTTAAAAGTTGTAAAAATATGCAGACCACAAGATTGTAATATTGTTTACAAAAGAGGTGGTGTAAATTATAACACGCACAAGTTTTCGTCTTATAGTTCCGGTTTTATAAACGAATTTCCTGGTGATTCAGTAAGGTTTACCGGTTTTTATTTGACAGATGGCTCAATTTTATACATGGGTCCCCATGAAATTATCACCTGGCAAAGTAATGGACAAAGCACCCACGAGCCAGGCATAGCTTTTTTCGTTGACGTTAATGGCGAAAAAGGACCAAATACTCAATGTAGAGATTTATTTGATTTTAGAATTGATAATAAAGGAAAGCTTGGAAATCCTTTTTATTCCTGGGCTTTTTCTGACAGTTGTGCATTGTATTTGATGTCTAACGGTTGGAAGATGGATTATTAGAGGCAGATTTTTTTGAATTCGCAAAAATCACAAGATTTGGAATGCTCAATTTCTTCCGGAAGTTGGGCATTTTCTATTTTTTCACAAATTTCGATAATCGCTTTTTCGTATTCTACTTTTCTCTCAGGCGTGAAGTCGATTACGTAATTGTCGTCGTTTTTCAGGTCGATATAGACAAATTTGATTTCGTCGCCTTCTTTTACGATTGGAGAATTTGAAAGGCAAAGCAAGTAAACCATTGTTTGGTAGTCGTATTCAGGGTTTTGCGGTATTGAACCGGTTTTGTAGTCGAGAATGTAGTAACATTCGGTGTCGTTGATGGAATTTTGTGTGCCGTCTTTTACCAGTGCGTCCAATCGTCCGCCTATCCAGCAATCTCCGACTTTACAAGACAAATTGTATTCTGAATTTACATAAGTTTTATTGAAAAATTCATTCGCCTTCAACATCTGCCAAGCTCTTTGCTCATCTTCGTTTAAAGTCGGTTCAAGCTTTGAAACATCAAGTCCTTGAAGGTAATAATTGGCTAGGGCGTGAACCTTTTTACCCTTCTCAAAAAAACTCGATTTTTGTGGCAAAGAAATTTTGTCCTCGTATTTGAATTTGTACTTAACAGGACAAGATTTGAATGTTTTTAGCATGTTTGGGGAATAATTAGTCATAATTCTCCTCTGTATTAGGTAAAAGTTCTGTGAAAATTAAGTTTGGTTCCAGTTCGACGACTTTGTCGTATGATTTCGCTTTTCTGCTCGTTGAAAAATACAAATGTTTCTTCGCACGAGTAATTGCAACGTACAGCAATCGCAAGTTTTCTGAAACAAGTTCCTGCTTCATATCAAACTCAGTTTTGGGTTTGTATTGCGGATTCAGACGTTTCAAATTCTCTGTGAAATCTGCATTTTTCAACTTTATTTGTTCAAAGTCCAAGGTGAGTGATTTTTCGGTCATCTCAGGGATAAACACGTAATCAAACTCGTCGCCCTTAGACTTGTGAAGGGTCATTACCTGAACTTTTCCGGCAATGAAGTCTTTGTTACTTTCCTCCTCTTCTGAGAAGAACTTAAACCCGCTCAATGACGGCTTTTTGGCAAGTTCACCAAGTCGCTCTACAAGAGTCGGAAAATCTTTGTAACTCATACTTAATCGTTTTATGAGGGTCGAAATCAAGTAAACATTGGACTTTTCGATTTCTGACGAGAAATAATGAAGTCCTATTTTTATCGCAAGTTCTTCCGGAGCAAGGTGCGGAAAGGAGTTCCAATAATTCAAATCCCAATAAAATTGCGCAAGATGAATATTTTCAATATTGTCGCAATCAATCTGTATAAACGAATTTTCATACTTTCGAATTTCTAACCCCAAACGCTGTTTGTAAAGTCCGATTTCTGCAAGAATTTCGTAATTATCAGCGATAACATCATTGTCAAACGGGTGCAAAATCATCTGTAAAACAGCAAAAATTGCCCTGAAAATTGATTTTTGCTCTAAACTTTCGCTTCTTGTAATCGTTTTTAAGCCACTGTTGTTTATAAAATTTATCCATTGTGCAACTTGAAAATTGCTTCTCAAAAGTATGCCGATTGTGCATTTTGGATCTTTTCTCAAAGCTTGCTTAATCTCTTTTAGGATAAAATTACGTTCTTCAAGCGGTTTTTCAAAAATATTTGAATGAAGTGCGTTGTCTGACTTCGGATTTTTGCCTTCGACCGGTTGCATAAATATTTTAAAAAACGCATTCTTGGTTTCAGGCTGAGTTTCAGCCCAGTTAACAAGGTTATTTGCAAGTGTCCAGACATCTTTTGTGCAACGTTGAGAACAATTCATACTGACGTTATTACTCTCTTTAATAAATTTTCTGAACCCTTCGACATCAGCGTTGGAAAAAGTTGTTGTAATCGCCTGATTAATGTCACCGCAACGAATTAAATTTCCGTATTTAACACTCAATAAGTTGATTAGACGCTGTTGAATTGACGATGAATCCTGTGCCTCGTCCTCAATTATGTAGTGGCAAATGTTTTGGTAATATGTTCTGATGTCCTCGTTGTCTTCCAAAAGTTTTACGGACGAAATCAGCATGTCATCATAGTCGATAAGGTTGTTTTCTGCCAAAATTCTTTGGTATTCATCAAAAAACAGTTTAAATTTCTCTATTTTTTTATCTGAAATTTGAGTGAAGTTGAAATCTCCGCCACCAATTTTGAACACAGAAACACCTCTGTCAAACTCGTCAATTTCGCCTTTTTTGAGCTTAAATTTGGTTGAAAGTTCTCGAACAATTCTTGATCTTTGTGTATCGTCACAAATTTCAAAGTCAGATGAAAGTCCGAGTCTTTCGTAGTTGCCGTTTTCTTTCAAAATCCTTAGTGCAAGCCCATGAATAGTACTGATATTCGGCAATTGTGCAGAATTTTGTCTTATGTTTTTAATTCTGTCACGAAAATTTCTCGCCGCTGATTCCATATAGGTCATAACGAAGATGTTTTCAGGGTTTATGCCTCTATCCAAAAGTTTTACGATAAGTGCAAGAAGAATCGTTGTTTTTCCGGCTCCGGGAACGGCAGAAATTGCCATTTTGCCATTTTGGTAGGCAAGAACAGGTTTTTGATCTTCTCGTGGAGTTATGCGAAAAGCCGGTTTGTCAGGTTGGATATCTTCGGAATTTTCTTTAACCTTGATATATTCTTCAATTCCGCCAAAATTTTCAATGCCGTTGCCATCAAAAAGACTTGAATATGTATAAATATGCTCTGACGCACAAAGAGAGAGTTTGCGAAGAATTCTCGCTGTTTTTTCTTTTGATAATTCAATATTATCGTCGATTGTGAACTCGTCTTTTGCCCAACCACGTTGGAAAACCCAAGCATTATAAAGAGGACCTGTGTCACTTTTTATCCACTCATCACTTGAAATATCCAGCCAAAGTTGGTATTTGGTTTTAATCTGGTTATCAATGATTTTTTGCGGAGTTGAAATTATCAAATCGTTTGGTGCGATTTCTAGTGTCGAATAAGGATTTTCTGCAATAATTGAGTTCTCGATTTGCGTAATAATTTCTTCTTGTCGATTTTTGAAATTTTCGCCAAAAACATTTTCAAAATCCTGCAATTGTTTTACAAAAAAGTTGAACTTGTTCAATTCTGTTGGGTTTACGTAATAAATCTCCCCGAGTTCGTTGAAAATATCACAAACTTTTTCTGAAAGTTTTGAGTTGTCGTCGTTGAGCCTTTTCAAAACAGCTAGGAAGTTTTGGTATTTTTTCGTGTAATCTTCTTGCGAAAACTCGTGTTCAATTAATTCGCCTGTTGTTTCAAAATTTTCTAAAATCTTTTGGCAATATTTGATAGGAATTCCTAAAAATTCTGACAGAACAACACGCAAGTCAAATTCTGTTAATTTCATATTACAATTTAATTTTAGAATTGTTAAAATCGCCTTTACAAACTTGTTTTGAACTAATTTTTCACTACCTGAAAGATAAACAGGATTGATATTGAGATTTTCTTTTAGGGAAAATTTCAGCATGTCGTCAATTACAGGTGTGATAATTGAAATTTCGCAAGGTTGAATATTCTTTGCAAATAAGTTTTTGATAGTTTTAATCGCTTCATCAAGCATTGAGGCTCTCTTAGATGGAGATTGGAGCGAAAAATTTTCTAAATAATTCGTTTTATTTTCGGTGATATTTGAATAAAGCGTTTCAGCATCTTGATTGAGTTTGTTATCTGATTTTAGGCTAATTGATTTTTCATTGAAAAGCTCTTCAAACTTCCAAACAGCAGTTCTGTCGGCGCTAAGATATCCGGCTCTGCTTGCGCCTTTTTCGTCAAACGCAACAAAAACTTCTTTCAATTGAGGAGCAAGGTGTGAAATAAAATCAAAACAAATTGGCGTAATCTCATCACCATCGTCCAAAATTAAGTATTTTATACCCTTGAAATAATCAGAATTTTTATAAATATAATTAAAAATCAAACCTTGTCTAAGGTAGTCAAAATCACGCAATGCAAGCGTTTTTGAAAGCAATTTTTTTAATGTGATTTTTGCATCATCTGCAAAACTTTCGCCTAAAACGCGAGATCGCCATTCGATTTCTTCATCTGATAAATTGTTTTGAACAATTAACGAATAACGTCTGAAAATCTGGTGTAAAAGAGATTTTTTAGAGTTGTAACCTTTGAATTTAATATCTTTCAAAATATCTTTGAGGATAAATTGTGAAACTTCCAGCCCTGTCAAATTTGGTAAAATTTTTGGATTACTGTATGGGTTCATATTTTCCAAAAACGCCCAATTGTCGTTTACTGCATTATAAACAAGTGAGAAAAAAGAATTTACTTGCATTTTTTCACAAGATTTAATTGTTAATTTTTCAAGGGTCTTATTTATGAAGTTTTGTTTAAGATTTGAGTTCTGTACAAGTACCAAAATTTCTGATGATTTAACGCCTGAATTCAAAAGTTTGGCATAAGCATCTATCAAGAAATCTGTCTTATTTGTTGATATATCACCCGAAATCAGCATTTGTTATTCCTCAAAAAATATTTTACCATGAACAATAAAAATTTTGTTTTGTCCTCCTCCTATTGAACTATTGCATTTTTTTACCCATTCGTCTATTATATAACCATAAACGGAGAGGAAAGTATTAAAAAACATGGAGGTTAAAATTATGCAAGAATTACAAGACAAAATTGGTCAATCAGCAGGTCAAATTTACAACTATTTGAACAATAACGGAGAATCAACTTTTTCAAAAATGAAAAAAGAATTAGATCTTAAAGGCAACTTCGCTGATTTAGGTCTTGGTTGGTTAGCAAGAGAAGACAAAGTTGAAATTTCTAAAAAAGGTGCTTCTGTTAGCGTAAGACTTAAATAGTTTTATAAAAGAGTTATAAATTAAAAAAGACGTCTTTTTAAGGCGTCTTTTTTTGTTGTTTTTTTGTTTGGGAGTTTCCCCTCACCCGCATTCGTAACATTCGCTAATCACTCATGAACGACTGCACCCTCTCCCTATTGAGGCGAGGAAAGACTTATGTTTCGTTTAATTTAATTTTTTTATCCATGAAAACATGGACATGCCGGCATGGCGCCGAAAGCGTGGACTTTTCAAATCCAAAATATACGTTATACTAAAAATGTAGTTAAGGTTCACGCCCGTTGATGGCAAAACTGTTTACTATCGCAGGAGATTTGGGAAATGGGATATATTCACTGCTGTGGAGGGCTTAGAAGAACTCGGTCTTTTAAACTCGTGCCACAGGATAAATTTGCGTTGTGCGAAATTGATTATCTGTCAAAATGTCCGATTTGCGGGCATACGGTCGTACAACTTACCAGAATTGATAAAGATGACAACTTGTCAGTAGTACGAAAAACCAACCAAAAAGCAAGAGAATTTTTTAGAAAACTGCAAAAATCAATTCTATATGAAGAAAAGCCGTTTGATTATTCCAAAATCGCAACAGGAAGTTTTTATCTCAATTACAACGAATTTGGGGTTAAAAAAAGATGTTATTCAAATTTGAGCACTTTGAAAATTGGGCTCACAGAAAATAGATATTTTAAACACAATCCTTAAATTATCTTACTCTCAACGGGCGAATTTTTTCGCCCTATTTTTTTTAGAGCGGAAATATTATGAATGATTTTCAGATGGTTTTTAATATGCTTAATGTAGATTTTAATATAAAGGAATTATGAATATGTTGCTATCTCCAAAGGAAGCTGAAGTATTAACTTTGGTTGCATTAGGCTACTCAGATAAAGAAATTTGTGTTCAATTAAAAATTGCTTACGGGACTGTTAGAAATCACATTGACAGAGCTGTATTAAAATTGCGTGCTCAAAATCGCACTCATGCGGTTATGATTTACAAGTTTATTAATAAAGATTGGTTAGAGGAGTATTATGAAGCGTATAATAATTCATTGGACAGCAGGAACGTATTATCCAAGTGAGTTTGAAAGAAAATTTTATCACTTTTTAGTGGATAAAAACGGAAAGATTTATAATGGGGTTTTCAAGCCGGAAGATAATGAAGTTTGCAAAATAGCGAAATATGCAGCACACACAGGAGGCGGAAACACAGGCTCTATTGGGGTTGCTATGTGTGCAATGGCGGGATTTAAGAACTCCAAAAATGTTGGTAAATATCCGATTTCAAAAATTCAATTTGAAAGCACTATGGATTTATGTGCAAAACTTGCAAAAAAATATAACATTCAAATTTCGCCACAAACGGTTATGACACATTATGAATTTGGACTAAAAAATCCAAAAACGACATCAGCCGGGAAAATAGATATCATTTATCTTCCGCCTTATCCGTGGGTTGCAAAAGAAGATGTCGGAAGTTTTATTCGCACAAAAATCAAGTGGTATTTGAACAAGATTTAGATGGGCTTTGGCGAAAATTTATACAAAAAGGAGTACAAAATGGAAGTTGCGTATTATAATTTGTCAGGCGGTATTAATCAGGCTTTGACAAAAACAGAACTCGGCTTGAATACAAAACAAATTTATTGGTCTGAGTCTGAAAATGTTGAAATTTTTCAAAATAGAGGAATTGTTAAACAGCTCGGGAATTCTCTGTTTTTAGAGATTGGGGAAGAGATTACAGGACTTGCTGAAATGTCAGCTTATGATGTTTCAAAACTCGTTATTACAACTGTTTCCGGTAAAATTTATGTCTATGATAAAAATCATGCCGAAAAAGTTTTAGTCAATAAAATTCTAAGTGGGAAAAAACCGGTTTTTCATTGCTTTTTAAACGGGATTTTAATAATGAGCGAAAACGACGGTCTGTTTTATATAAAAAATAATTCATCTTATGATGTCGTTGATTGTGGCTTAAAAACTCTTGCCGGAGAAGTTTTGACAGATGGTACAATGGCAGTTTACAAGGGGCGAGTTTGGGTTGCAAAAGATGCGACGGTTTATTATTCTGCACTCGGCAAATACGATGATTTTACAACCGCTGATGATGCCGGTTATATTAACGAATTTCACACGGATACCGGTTCAATTACTGCATTAAAACCATATAAAGATTATTTGGCTGTTTATAAAAAAGACAGTGTTTACCTTTTGACAGGGACAAGCCCTGATGATTTTGCAATAACGCCTTTTGCCAACAAAGGAGCTACTTCAACAAATTCAATTGTAAACATCGAAAACAAACAGTATTTTTTGAGTAACGGAATTTTTGCGCTTGAACAAGTTGGGGAACTTAATCAAATTCAACTAGGATCTGAAATATCTCAAAAAATAAAAGAGGAGTTCTCAAAATTTGGGGATTTATCAAATGCATTCGCGCTGCATTATGAAGAAAAAAGTCAGATTTGGTACTTCTTCCCTTATGCAGATAATGATTATTTTCAGATTATTTGGATAAATGATTACGTAAATAAGGCTTGGTACAAAAGAATTGTTCCACAAAATATTGTAACTGCTTGCGTATATGACGGAAAAATTTATACTGCTGATAAAGTCGGGAATATATATAAAGAAAATTTTGGAAAAACATTCTGCGGGCAACCAATAAAATTTATGTGGAAATCTCCGTTTTTATCAATTACTGCTCCACATCACAGGAAAATGATTGACGAATTTTATTTTTTATTAGATACGGAACACGATAACGATTTTAATTTTTCTGTTTATAAAGATTATGACAGCGAATTAGTTGATGATGTTGAACATATTTACTCGGTGCATAAAGATCATTTGATTTGGGCAGATGATGGTACGAACGACAATCTTCCTTGTCATTGGGCAAAAGAAGATGAAATCGTGCCGGTTTGGCCTATCAACAAAGACACCATGGAAAAAGCTGAAATTTCTGAATCAAATTACTCCGTTCAAATATGCGTTGAAGGAGAAGAATTAAATAGCTCTTGTGCAATTATAGGCTTGCAATTTAGAGAAGTTTATATTGATGACTAACTTAAAATTCGACAAAGTACCACTCATTTAAATTAATACATAGTAAAAAAAAGAAAGGAAAGAAAATTATGACAAATGCTTATTCTGCGTTTATTCCGGAAATTTGGAGCCAAAAGCTTAACAGTATGCTTGAAAAAGACTGCGTTATGCTACAATGCGTAAACAGAAATTGGGAAGGCGAAATTAAAAATCAAGGTGATAAGGTTAAAATTATTACACCTGCTGATGTTACAATCTCAACTTTGGGTACAGAAAATATTACGTATAGCGAATTAGAACCAACATCACAAGATCTTGTTATTGATCAAAAGAAATTCTTTGCATTCAAAATTAATGATGTTGCACAAGTTCAAGCAAATTCAGATATTATGGAAGCACATCTTAAAAATGCCAGAAAAGCGATTGAAGAAGTTCAAGATGCATATCTTTTGGCTCAACACACAAATGTTGGTGCAACAAATATCGTTGGCTCAGACGAAGCTCCTATCACACTTGATAAGTCAACAATTTATTCAAACTTTGTAAAACTAGCACTTTGCTTAAAAAATTCTGATGCTGTTACAAATGGCGTAAGACCTTGGGTCGTAATTAACCCGACTGTTGAATCTTACTTGTTGCAAAGCCCTGAATTTATCGGTGCAAATAATGTTGCTGATGAAACATTAAGAACAGGTGCTATCGGAAGAATTGCAGGCATGGACGTATTAGTAAGCACTAATTTAACAGCTGTTTCAGATAAATATTATGTTTTAGCCGGAACTAACGATGCGATTACATTTGCTTCTCAATTAGCAAAAATTGAAAGTTTGCGCGACAAAGACAGTTTCTCAGACTTAGTTAGAGGCTTGTATTTGTATGGTGCTAAAACTGTTCAACCAAAAGCTCTCGCTAAGATGGTAGTGACAGCTGCGTAATAATTAATTTGGCAATTGTGACTAAGTTCTTCTCCTACTTTTAACCTCAATTATTCATAACTTGGTCACAATTGTTTTCTTAAATAAAAGAGGGATATAAAATGGAAAATCAAAATACAAAACAAATTTCACCAAATGCCGATAGTCAAATTCAACAGACGAATGTTCAATTTAACGATGCTGAGAACGTAAAACAAATGGCAGTAAATGATATTAACATGATATCAAATTTGGTAGAAACCGGAGTTATGACACAAGAACAAGGACAAAATTTGATGAACTATGTGACAAAAAAGGCGTTTGAAAAGTACATAGCAAGTCAATCTTCGGAAACACCAAATAAAATTTCTGCACTTGCGTCAACAATTACAGAACAAGAACAGAAAACTCAAAATGTGCCAATGCCGGATTTTTTCAACAAAGACGGACGACTTGATGTTTACGATTATTTGAAAAATTCTGAAATTGAATTTGACGATGGTGAAATCTCTAAAATATCTGAGCTTGTGGAAAAAATCGAGAATTCCGCTGTCGAAAGATATTTGAAAGAAAAAGAACACGAAAAGGCGTTGAATAACGAAAACGAATTCGCAAAACAGAGATTACGTGCAAATGCTCAAAACACATCTTCTGACGGATTAAAAAATTTGGTCTTTACTCGTGAACAAATCGGCAAAATGAGTGGTGCTGAATTTGCGAAGCACGAACGTGCAATTATGGATCAGCTCAAAAAAGGGTTGATAAAGTAGCATTTTCAAAAATCTTTTGTGAAGGAGCAGTCTGATTTTCAGGCTGTTTCTTCTTGAAAGAAGAAAGGTTTTTAGATGAATTATTTAGAATTAATTAATAAATGTCTTGTAGAGCTTAACTACAAGCAGGTGAATGCGTTTTCGGAATTGATTAAAAACGATCACAAAAAATTGAAAAACATCATAAATATCATAAATTCTGAAATCTGTTCGCTCGACAAGTGGAATTTTTTATTGAGAAAAGAAGTACTTCAATTAAAAAAGAATTCAGGAGAATTGGAAAACACAATTGACGGCAGAATTAAAACGATAATTATTGACGGGGTAAAATATGAATATTTTAAAGACTTTGAGAAATTCTTTACAAACTCTCAGCCTCAAAATACGTATAGTTTGTTTAATGATAAAATTTTGCTACCTATTTTTAATCAAGATAAAGATGTAGAAATTTATTATTATACAAAAAATTGCGTAAAAAATATTGAGGGGCACGAAAAATATAATTTTGAAAACGAAGAAGATGTTTCTTTAATTCCAGCCCCGTTTGTAGAACCATTAATTGTTTATGGGGCTTGCATGCGTTTAAAAGGGAATCCACAACATGTTAGGTTTAGCTATTGGCTAAATATGTATAAAGACGCGTTGGCTAATTTAAGATCAAAAGTTGCGGAAACATTAGACGAATATCCGACGGTAAAGATGTTTAGAAGGTAGGACTTTTGTAAATCCCGTCATTCTGGTATGAAATAAAATTGCTCCACTGGGGAAACGGGCTATTATATGACAGTTTTAGTAAAATTAAAACGATACACCGAGTGGGCTACGTGCGTAAGCCCAACACCAATACCTGAGGTATGAACCAAAATCGTCCCAATGGGGGGGAAGTGGACTTCGTCCACAAAAAAAACAGGAAGTTTAAAAATTCATTTTCCCCTCCTGTTAAGATTTACACTAGCCGAAATATAAATAGCATGACTATTATACAATTTTTTTCAAAAAATATCAAATAATAGTAAGAAATGTAACAAAATGTACACAAACAAAAACTGATAAAACTATGAAACAATTAACAAAACAACAAAAATTATTTGTAACAGAATATATCAAAACCCTTAATGGAGAAGCTTCTGCAAAGGCTGCCGGTTATAAATCTAAAAATTTAAGAGAAATAGCTACAAATTTATTGGCAGAAAATTTGATTATTAAAGAGATTAAATCCCAGCTGAAAGAGCAGATTTCTTCACTAAGAGTTCATAAAGGGTATGTAATCCAGAAACTTTTACAGATTGCAGAATTTTCGCTTGAAGAAGAGGATATTCTTGATAAAGAAGGCGGGTTTACAGGGAAAAAGAAACTTCGTGATACTTCTGCCGGATTGAAGGCTTTGGAGAGCTTATGTAAATATCTTGGATTTAACCCTAAGCAAGAAGAGGAAGAGTATAAGCAGGCAAAAATTATTACGATTTCTAATCTTGACGATGAAAAAATTTAATAAATATAAGGAGAAAAAATGAAAAATAATGATGCCGAAGCGATGCTTTTAAACAATGCATCGCTTGAAGATTTGATAAAAATGAAGATTGAAAAAGAATTCATGGCGGATTTGAAAAAGGCAAAGGTTCCAAGTTCTAAAAAGGTGTTTGAAAATATTCAAGACCTGCCAAAGGATAAAATCTTTTCTAAATTTGCCGTTTATAGATGTTTTAACAGAAATACCGGTTGTGAAACCTTCATAAACGGAGTTCAGGCGGAAGGTTTAATCGGAATTCAAAATAACGTTAGGGAAAAGATGTTAAGAGGCGAATTGAGTGCGTTTACGACTGATGATGTGTATGTAAAATTTGAAAAGGCGGAATTTTAAATGACTAGATTTGCAAACCCGTTAGAAAAATCTGCTTATTTTGAGCAAGTGTTGTTTTTGTACAACAAATATGCAAGGTTTTTGGACGACGATTACGCAAAAGAAGAAAAAAATAGTGCAAAACATTTACATAAGCTAATTGAAAGAGTTTTTCCTCTTTTCTGGGTAATTGTAGAAGGCGACATGGTTAGCGGTTTTGTCTACTTGGATAACGTTATAGGCGGGAATATAAAATTTCATTCCGCCGAACTTGTAACGTGCTTTGACAAAAGATTTTGGGGAACTTATACAAAAGTTTGTGCAAAGGCCTTTTTAAAGTTTATTTTTAAAAAATACGGGTTTGAAAAAATAAAAGTTTTTGTATATCCGGACAATTTTAGAACCACTGACTTAATCAGGTTTTGCGGGTTTGAAAAAGAGGCAAGCTTAAAAGCCGAAACCTTACGAAACGGAAAATTACAAGATATAGAAGTTTATTCACTTTTTAAAGAAAGGGTTAAAAAATGAAGATAGAAACAGAAGATTTGACTCAGAAATTAAATGAGACAGAAGGAAATTATTTGGTAGGAAGTATTGCCAAAAAGTTTGACAAGTTTGATGACGAAAGGAGTTCTCAATTAACCGATATTAAGCTTGTTAGAGATGCTATTTATAATTCGGAAATCCCACGTGTAAACGGTTGGGACAACAAGGTTGAATTACCTGATATTTATGAGTTGGCACAGACATTAAAATCTCATATCAGTGAAAATTTGTATTCTCACCCTGATGCGATGTTTGATGTTTCTGGAACTACTCCACAAACACAGGCTTTTGCTAACAGGCAAAAAGCGATGCTTGTCAATACTTTTGAACAGATGAATATTGAAAATGAGATGGAAAAGGTTATTGACGGAATTATTGAAACAGGCGAAAGCACTTTATTTGTCGGTTGGGAAACCAAGATTAAATCAACAAGAAGAGCTCAAACATTTGAAGAACAACTTTTGTTCCCTGATCAAAAAGGTTTTGTGCTTGATGATAAGGTTATTTATGATAATGCAAAAGTGAGATTTATCAAATCTGAAGATTTTGTGTTTGATAAATATAATAGCGAAAATTGGGATAAATGTGCAAAGATTTATCGTACGTATTTGTCAGTTGACGAAATTTTCTCGGATAAATCAAATAATCTTTTGAATAACGCAAAACTTGAAACTTTGAAAGGAGTGGTGGCAGGTAAAAAGAACAGAAGCAATAATCAGGATAGAGCGGTTGAGGGAAATAAGCTTGAAGTTTTGGAATTTTGGGGAGATATAGAACTTTCGGACGGAACTTTGTTGAAAAACTGGTTGATAGTTGTTGCCGGACGTCGTGAAATTATTCGTTTTGAAAGCAATCCGTTTGTGATAAACCCATTTATTCACGCAAATATTATTGAATCACCCCAAACAGGACGTGGAATTTCCCCATTAAGGGTTGCATTAATTTTGAACAATATTGCATCAACTATTTTGAATAAGCAAATTGATGCATTGGCATTAATGATGAATCCGCCATATTTGGCTCCAAAAGGCTGCTTTAAGGGGCAACAAGATGTTCGTCCGGGGAAAATTATCGAATATGATGCGGCATTAATGCCGACTGCTCCGACTCCGCTTGCGTTTGACAAAGCTATGGTCGGTTGGGATTTCTTGAACTATTTTAAATCTACAATCGAAAGTGCAACCGGGATTTTCAAAAACATGGCAGGAAATATTCAGTCAGCAGAAAGGACAGCGACAGAATTGAATTACTCTGTCAGCGGTCAAGAGGCTCGTTTGAATATGATTTTGGATTCTATTAACCGTAAAATTATTGTTCCGATGGTTGAAAAAACGGCGGAAATTATTTCTTATTTCAAACTCGGTAGAGAACTCATCGGTGTAAACGATAGAGGCAAAACGCATTTTCTTGAAATTGATGATGATGTAAGAAATGCAAATTATATTTACCGATACGGCGACAGAAAGGCTACATTTGAACGAAAACTTCGACTAAAAGAACTTTTTGAAGTCGTAAAATCATTTGCACAAGTTCCAGAGGTTGAGGAAAAAATCGACTGGTTGGAATGTTTTAAATTCGCACTTGAACAGTACGGAATTGAAAATGCAAACAACTTCTTGCTCAGTGACGAAAAACAAATAAAAATTTAGACAAAAACTAGCCAAATGTATTATATACAAATGGCTAGTTTTGAATAAAATAATAGTATGAAAAAATTAATTGTTTTATTGATATTATTATTATTCCCATTAGCAGTTGTTGCGGAAGAATTACCTCCGCGTGGAATAGGGATTGATGTAACAAAGGAAAATTCACCAATACATTGGGGGTATTGCGAAGACTATGCTGAATTATTAAAAAAAGCATTTAAAGAAAAAATGAAAAATAACTACCATCGTAGAAATTGGGGAACATGTTATGATTTTGTAATAACCCGAAATGGTGATATTGTTGACATGAGGGAAACAATATATCAAAATAATTATTTTGATAGTATTGTAAAGGATATAAT
>CAKUZO010000032.1 GCA_934717895.1 uncultured Candidatus Melainabacteria bacterium
AGTAATAACGGTTCAAATTGTTTTTTTATACCAAGCCAAAGCAAGAACAGGCAAACCAAAATCATAATTGGAGAACCAAATTGGTGTAAAAATTGTTCAAAGCCGTTTGTGATATTTGGATCAACCGGCTGGATAAAGTTTGCAATACCTGTTGATTGCCATAATTTATATAAACTGTCTACTAAATTCATTCTTTACCTCCAACCTTATGCGATAACAACCAATGTGTCGCCGGTTTTAACTTTTCCGCCTGCTTCAATATCGACCTCTGTAACAGTTCCTGACAATGGTGATTTAATTTCAGTTTCCATTTTCATAGCCTCTACAACTGCAATAACATCACCTTCTGCAACGCTATCTCCGACAGAAACATTTACTCTGATTACGTTTCCGGGAAGAGCAGCCTTAACAGGTTTACCATCACCACTGCCACTTTGTGTTGATTCAATGCCGTTTTTAACATCAAAATCATAAGTTTTACCATTGACTGTTGCTTTTTTGCCGTCAAGTGCAATTCCGTATTTTTTGCCGTTTACAGTAACGGTAAATTCATTTCCTTGGTTGCCTTCTGATGGTTCGTTGTTAGCTTTTTCGCATTTTCTTACGCCAATTGTACCTTTGCCTTGAAGGAATAAAATTCCTTTTTCTTTACAAGCTGCTGAAATAAAGATGTTTTCGTCATTAACAGGCAAACCTGCATCTTCAAGTCGTTTTGTTGCTGCTGCAATACCTTTTGACTCATCTCTGTCGTTGATATCAACAACTTTTTCGGTTGTAGGTTCCAAACCTAATTGTTCCGCTGCAATTTTAACAACTTCGCCATCAGGTTCGCATGGAGTTTTTCCGAAATATCCGAGAACCATTTTGCCGTATCCATCAGCAATTTTTTGCCAATTCCCGTGAATAACATTATTAAATGCTTGTTGGAAATAGAATTGAGAAACCGGAGTTACGGAAGTTCCAAAACCGCCTTTTTCAACAACTTCTTTCATCGCTGCAACGATTTCAGGATATCTGTCCATCAAATTGTTATCACGAAGCATTTGCGTGTTAGCTGTCAATGCTCCACCTGGAAGTGGAGATTGGATAATCATCGGATTTACAGCCAAAGCTTCCGGTGGCAAGAAATAATCTTTCATGCATTCTTTAAAAATTTCTTCTGTTTCAAGAATTTTTTCGATGTCTAAGCCCAAATCATAGTCTGTACCTTTTACGGCATGCCACATTGAAACGATGTCAGGTTGTGCTGTTCCTCCTGAAACGGGTTTCATTGCCAAGTCTATTCCATCTGCTCCACCGTCAAGTGCCGCTAAATATGCTGCTAGACCAGTCCCTGCTGTTTCGTGTGAGTGGAAGCGAATATGAGCGTCTGCGCCAAGAATTTCTCTTGCTCGCTTGATTGTTTCGTAAACTTTTCTTGGGTTGGAAGTTCCTGACGCATCTTTGTATGCAAGGCTGTCAAACGGAATTCCTGCATCAAGAATGTTTCTCAAAACTCTTTCATAAAAATCAGCATCGTGTGCCCCTGTACAGCCGATAGGAAGTTCCATCATTGTGATTGTAACTTCGTGTCTTAATCCGTTGTCTTTTATGCATTGTCCTGAGTAAATCAAGTTGTTTACATCGTTCAAAGCGTCAAAGTTTCTGACTGTTGTAACTCCGTGTTTTTTGAACATTTTGGCGTGTAGATTAATGATGTCACGAGGCTGAGAATCAAGTCCTACTACGTTTACACCTCTTGCCAAACTTTGTAAAGTGATATCAGGGCCGACAGCAGCTCTGATTTTGTCCATTGTTTCAAATGCATTTTCTCTGCAATAAAAAATCGGAGCTTGAAAACGAGCACCACCAGCAACTTCAAAATGCCTGATACCTGCATCAACAGCAGCATTTAATGCCGGTAGAAAATCGTCAACCAAAACTCTTGCCCCATAAACCGACTGAAACCCATCTCTAAAAGATGTGTCCATTACTTTAATCTGTTTTTTACCCATATAATTTATCCTTCCTAAACTTATCTTCTTGCCATTATTGCAGCTAATGCGACTGCTATTGCCTCGTCATCTGAGTTTGAAGCAACTTTTTTAGTTGTATTTGTAACTTCAATTTTCTCCGGAAAAATTTCATTTAAATATAGAACTATTTTAGACATCATTCGCATTGACGCGATTAAAATGCATAGGAATGCGAGTACTGTTCCCATGCCGATAGCCATTAGTGTAAGACCAAGCATAAAATTTTCGCTCATAATATATCTCCCATTGTTAATACAGCTTCTTTGCCTTTTTCGCTTATTATAAGTTCTCCTGTGTCGCTTATATATTTAGCAACTCCGGATCTTCTGGTGTTAAAGATTTGTACGGAAATGTTTTTGCCAAGGATTTTGCATCTTTTTACGTATTCGTCTTTTATATAAGGAAATCCTCCGTCTAAAAACTCTCTGTAATTTTCAAAAAAATTGTTAAGAAGTTTTTTGGTAAACAGATTTTTATCCTCATAAGCTCTTTTAAGTTCAATGTTTAATGCTGTTGCAACACGTTCTTTGATTTGTTTTAAATCATTTTTTTCTGCATTGATATTTACCCCGACTCCGAGAACAAGTCCGTAAAAATTTTGCCCTTGTATAACGGTTTCAGATAAAATTCCCGCAATTTTTTTGTTGTTAACCATGACATCATTAGGCCATTTTATGGTTGGTTTTAAGCCATAGTCTTCAAGTGTTTTGGCGAGAACAACACACATATATTGAGTTAGATTTGAGTATTTGCAATTAAATATCGTTGACGGTTTTAAAACAATTGACATGAAAAGATTTTCGCCGCCAAGATCAATCCATTTGCGGTTAAATCTTCCTCGTCCAGATGTTTGTCTTTTGGCAATAATTGCGGTTTTGTCATCAAATAAAGCGAAATTTTGTTTAGCATACAGGTTGGTAGAATCGACTTCTTCCAAATTAATAATATTCATAATATCCCCTAACATAGAAAACTAATATAATTATAATAATATAAACAAAAAATTTGTGAAATATTATTTTTTTGCAAGACTATTCGTGAGGTTTAAGACTATTTCAAGCTTCTCAGGGTTGTTTTCAATTTTCTCTAAATTCTTTTTAATCATGGAAAGCAATTCTTGAGAAGATTTGTATTTATTAGTTGCAAAAAATTCTTCAACACTAATATCAAAAACAACCATTAGTTTGTCAATTGTATCAGAAGTAACAAAATTATCTCCGGATTCTATACTGCTTAATGCTCTTTGTGAAATATCTATCATTTCAGAGAGTTTTTCTTGTGTGTACCCGTTTTGAATTCTTAGTGCCTTAATCCTTTTTCCAAATTCTTTTTTTATACCCATACCTTAAACTTCTATTTTTTATACTTTTACCATTTAAAAGTATTTTATATTAAGATATGTAAAGCTGGAATGCATTGATAATACTAGGATATTTAAAATAAGAATTAAAAGGTATATTTTAAATAACAATTTTAAATATACTAACGTTTTAATATAAGAGTAGGTAATAAATTTTATGAAGAAAGGAAATGTGTATTATGCCAAATGTAATTTCAAAAGTTGGTACTGGAACAGTTAAAAGCTTGGAAAAAGTATTTGGAAAAGTTTCAAAAGATGGAGCCGCAGAGTTTACGAAAGTCGCTACTTATAAAACTGCTGTTGGGAATGACGGTTTGAAATGTTTCTCACGTGTTGCAATCCCTTCAAATCCAACAAGAACTGCTCTTTATAAAGCTGATAGTATGTTACGTAGTGGGGTCGAATTTAAAGAACTGAAACTTCCAGCTGATACATTTATGAGATATATTCCAGAGGGACAACGCAAGGCAGTTGCAAGTTTACTTGGTAATCCCGAAACAGTCATTTGTTCTGCAAAAGCTAATACCAAAGGAAGTGGTTTTTTAATCTTAGGTTTTATTGGTAAAAAAGGAGATAAAACTGTTGGAAAAGGAGCTGTTTCAGTTTCACAACTAGGAACTCCAAATGCTGTTGCAAAATGGAAATTCGGTG
This sequence comes from uncultured Candidatus Melainabacteria bacterium, assembly GCA_934717895.1. GTDB lineage: Bacteria > Cyanobacteriota > Vampirovibrionia > Gastranaerophilales > Gastranaerophilaceae > Stercorousia. The sequence continues at coordinate 4,027 of CAKUZO010000032.1, forward strand.
GTAAAAACATTCAAACAAACGGGTTTATTGACTGTGCACAAACAGCTACTCCGGACCAGATTTCTCTTATTCCATCGTTTATGAAGAAAATGCTTGGATTTGAAGCGAAGGCTGGAAATGCCGCAAGAGCAAATGTAAACATCAATGCGAAAAAAGCTGTTGATTTGTTGCCGGAAGGTCGATTAGGAGATATGGCTCACAAACAAACTGTTGGTGTTACTCAAACAGCTATTGATAAATTGATGAACATGGCAAGAAATATTCTTGCATAGGTACTGAAAATATTCTATAAAAGCGGGAAGTAGTCCAACTTTCCGCTTTTTTAATAAAAAAAATTTGCGATTTTTTTTTTACGAGTTAAAATAATGGCACGAGGGAGAGAAAAACATGGAACACTGGATTTACACGACGAATATTTTAGGGCATGCTATATCCTTAAATTTGGATACCATTTTTACAATGTGGTTTGCCATGATTGTTGTTATTGGTTTTGCATTGCTTGCAACTCGTAATTTGTCGATTATTCCAAACAAACTCCAAGCAATTTCTGAAATGATTATGAATTTCTTTTATGGAACGCTTGATACAATGGTTACGACTGAAAATCGTCGTCATGTTCCACTTGTTGCTTCTTTATTCTTGTTTATTGTGACTGCAAACCTTATGGGACAGTTGCCTTTGAGAATAATTCATTTGAAATCGGGAGCAGAACTTGCTTCTCCAACAAACGATATTAATTTGACGGCTGCAATGGCTGTTATTGTATTGATATATTATGTAGCAATGGGAATTAAGGCAAAAGGACCAAAATTCTTCTTGCATGAATTCAGTTTCACCGGAATTGTTATGGGATTGGTTGAACTTTTGGAAATGTTTACAAGACCGTTAAGCTTGGCAATCCGACTTTTTGCTAACATATTTGCCGGTGAAATTCTTGTTTCAATTGCATTAGGTGCATTGGCTTATTTCTTGCCGTTGCCGATTATGTTATTTGAAATTTTGGTTGCCTTCATTCAGGCAACAGTATTTATGATGTTGACGATTGCTTATATTGGCTCGGCAACAGGAGATGAACATTAAGTAAAATTAGTATAAATTGTCGAAAGACAAAAGGAGAGAAAAATGGTAGATACAGCAGCAGTTTCACAAATGGCACACTTAGGTGCAGGTATTGCAATCGGTTTTGGTGCAGTTGGTGCAGGACTTGGTATCGGATTTGCTACAAAAGGTTTGATGGACGCAGTTTCAAGACAACCGGAAGTTGCCGGTAAAGCATTCGGTTTCTTCTTGTTGGGTGCAGCTTTGTCAGAAGCTTGTGCTTTGTATGCTTTCGTTATCGCATTTATGTTGTTAGCAAAATAAGCAGCTAGGCGGCTAAGAAGCGAGGCAGCTAAGCTATGCAGGTATTACGATGAGTGGAAATAGTATTATATTATAATTACTAAATAATTTGAACGACGTCGTAATTACATTGAATTGAAGGGTAAAAAAAATGGAATTTAACGCAACATTTTTAGTATCAGCAATAAGTTTTATAATATTCACGGTTATAATGAACAAGATTTTTTACAAGCCGTTAGAATCTGTTATGGACGAACGTCAAAGAGTAATCAATGACGCGAAATCTGATGCTTTGAATTCTGATAATAGAGCAAATGCGATATTAAAGGATAGAGATGAGAGATTGAACAAATCTTTGGCTGAGTCAAAGAAAATTGTCGCTGATAAAGTAAATGAAGCAAATGAAAATTCCAAGGTGCTAACAAACAGTGCAAAACAAAAATCACAAGATGAAATTTCAACTGCCAAGTCAAACTTGAAAGATGAGGCTTTAAAAACAACTGAGGAGCTTAAATCTAAGGTTAAAGATTTGGCAGAAGTAATTTCATCAAAAGTGCTCGGCATGGATTGTCACATCGAAAATGCCGACAATGAACTTGTAAACAGGATACTTAACTAATGAATGAATTGGTAAATTTTTGGAACATCATAGTAGAATCAAATACATTTAATTTTGTGGTATTGCTAATTATTTTTGCGGTGCTTTATAAGAAATTGAATGTCGCAAGTGGTGTTGAAAAAATAAAACAAGGGATTATTAAATCAATTGAAAATGCGAAATCTGAGCAAGAGAGTGCAAAAGGGCGTTTGCTAAATGCACAAAAATCAATTGAGCATATTGATGAAGAAATTGCGGGACAATTGAAAGATGCTGCAAATCGTGCAGAAGGGATTGCAAAACAGATTTCTGCCGATACAGATGAGAAAGTTAAGTTGATTGAAAAAAATATTGAAAGAGTTATCGGTGCGGAAGAAAAAACTATTTCTGCAAAGATGACGGAAAAGACTTTGAATGCATCTGTTGAGCTTGCGAAAAAACATATTCAAGGATTGTTAGACGGAAATCCTGATTTACACAACAAGTTCATAGATGAAAGTATTGAAAACTTAGGCAGGATATAATTTATGAGTACAGAAGTTAAAATTTCAACATCAGCTAAAAATTATGCTAATTCGTTGCTCCAAGTAGGGAAAGATGGAGTTATGTCTTATGATGATATTTTGAATGATTTGAATACGGTGAAAGAAATTGTTTCAAGTTCAACAGAACTTACTCAGGTTATGGAAAATCCAGCGGTTGCAAACAATACTAAATACGAGATTTTGGATAGTGTTTTTTCAGGTCAGATTAATGATAAATTAGTAAATTTCTTGAAAGTTCTGATTGATAAAAACAGATTTTATGAGTTAAATCAAATTGTTGAGGCGTATTCTTGCGAAGTTGATGAAATTCATAATGTAAAAAGGGTTGAAGTAATTTCAGCTGTCGAAATTTCAGATGATAGAAAACAAAGATTGGTTGAAAAATTTCAAAACAAATTACAAAAAACAGTTATTCCAAACTGGAATGTTGATAAAGATATTATTGGCGGTTTGATAATCAGAATTGGCGACGATGTTGTTGACAACAGTTTGCGAAATAAGTTAGAAAATTTAAGTAAAAATATAATATAGAGGGAAAATTATGGCACTTATTAAACCAGATGAAATTAGTTCTATAATTAAAAGCAAAATCGAAAACTTTGAGCTTCAATCACAAGTATCAAACACAGGTACTGTAATTGAAGTTGGTGATGGTATTGCAAGGGTTTACGGACTAAGAAATGTAATGTCAAATGAACTTGTAACGTTTGAGGACGGCAAGGACACTCTCGGAATTACGATGAACCTTGATGAAGATAACGTTGGTATTGTAATTTTGGGTGAATATACACATATTAAAGAAGGTATGACTGTTAAAACAACAGGTAGAATTGCATCTGTTCCAGTTGGAGACGCACTTATCGGTAGAATTGTTGATCCAACAGGGAAACCGATTGATGGTAAAGGTGAAATCAATTCTGATAAAACTAGACCAATCGAAAGAGTTGCCCCGGGTATTGTTGCAAGAAAATCTGTTCATCAACCTTTGCAAACAGGTTTGACGGCGATTGACGCTTTAACTCCTATCGGTCGAGGACAACGTGAGTTGATTATTGGCGACAGACAGACCGGTAAAACTGCAATTGCGCTAGATACAATTATTAACCAAAAAGGCCAAAATGTAATTTGCATTTATGTTGCAATCGGGCAGAAAGCTTCTACTGTTGCACAAATTGCAAAGACATTGGAAGAACATGGTGCAATGGAATATTCAATCATTGTATCAGCAACAGCTAATGAGGCTGCACCTTTGCAATATATTGCTCCATTTGCTGGTGTTGCAATTGGTGAAGAGTTTATGGAACAAGGCAAAGATGTTTTGATTATTTATGATGACTTGTCGAAACACGCTCAGGCTTACCGTGCAATGAGTTTGCTTCTTAAAAGACCACCAGGACGTGAAGCTTACCCAGGAGATGTTTTCTATCTTCATTCAAGACTGCTTGAACGTGCCGTTAAATTGAATGATGAGTTGGGTGGCGGAAGTATTACAGCATTGCCGATTATTGAAACTCAGGCAGGTGACGTGTCTGCATACATTCCAACTAACGTAATTTCAATTACTGACGGACAGATTTTTTTGGAATCTAACTTGTTCAACTCTGGTGTAAGACCGGCTATTAACGCAGGTATTTCGGTTTCTCGTGTTGGTGGTGCAGCTCAAACCAAAGGTATTAAACAAGTTGCAGGTCAGTTAAGACTTGATTTGGCACAGTATAACGAACTTGCGGCATTTGCACAGTTTGCATCTGATTTGGACGCTTCAACAAAAGCTCAATTGTTGAGAGGTGAAAAACTTACAGAAGTATTGAAACAACCTCAATACAATCCGTTGAGTGTTGCAGAACAAATTACGATTTTGTTTGCAGCAAACGAAGGTGTTCTTGATGATATTCAAAATACTGATATTGCTAAGTTCAAGAAAGAATGGTTTGCATTCCTTGATACTAATATGTCAGAACTTGTTGAAAAACTTAATGGCGGTGCAAAACTTGAAGACGCTGATAAGGCTGAATTGAAAGATGCATTGACTAAATTTAAGAAAACTTTCTAGCGTGAGGTGGGTATGATTACCCACCCATGTTTTAAATATTTAAACCCGATAAAAGGTAAAAAATGACAAATTTAAAAGATATTAAAAACAGAATACAAAGTGTTCAAAGTACTCAAAAAATCACTCGTGCGATGAAAATGGTTGCAGCGGCAAAGGTTAAGAAGGCTGAAAATACTGTTAAGGCATCAAGACCTTTCACAACAGAATTGACTTCGATGTTTAAAAAACTTTTGGCATCAGTTGGTGCTTATAGTTCTCAATCATTAAAGATTAAACTTGCGATTGATAATTATCCTGAACTTTTGCAAGTTCGAGAGATTAAGACTGTCGGCTTGCTTGTAATTACTTCTAATAAAGGGCTCGCTGGTGCGTATAATGCAAATGTTATACGCAAGACTTTGCAAACTATTAAAGATTACAAGGAGCAAGGAATTAAAACTATTCTTTTTGTTGTTGGGCAGAAAGGAATTTCAACTCTAAAACGTAAATGCAAAGATTTGGATTGTGAAATCGTTAAAACTTATTTGAGCGTTGCAAATGAACCGACCGCTGAAGGCGCGAAGCTTGTGATAGAGGACATTGCAGAGTATTTTGTTTCTCATCAGATTGATAAGATTGAGGTTATAACTACTCGTTTTAAAAACATGATGAGCTATTTTGTTGAAAATTGGACGATTTTGCCTTTAAAAGGGTTGAATGATGATCATGAAAAGATTACTGATAATATAATTGAGCCATTGATGGAATTTACACCTGATATGCACAGTATTTTGCAAAAAATTGTGCCTATGTATATGACAAATATTCTTTTCCAATCGTTGTTGGAAGCACAAGCTAGTGAGCTTGCTAGCAGAATGACAGCGATGTCTGCTGCTACAACAAATGCTGAAAAAATGATTAAGGAATTGTCTGTTCAATATAACAAAACTCGCCAGTTTGCAATTACACAGGAAATTATTGAAGTTGTTTCGGGTGCAAATGCACAATTAGGTTAAATTTTTATAATATTTCACATTTATATTTTAACTGAATACGACTTGGTGTTCTAGTTATAATTTTTGATGCGCAAAATTTGTTTTGTGCTCTGTTTTTACACAAAAACTTTTTATATTTTGAAATGTTTTAAATTATGCTGATAGCGTAAAGATTTCGTAAATTTCTTCGTCAGAAAGCTCTGTAATAATCTTTTCGCCTTCGTAAACAGCCAAATCAGCAAGCTCTTTTTTTGATTTTAACATTTCATCAATTTTTTCTTCAAAAGTTCCAAGTGTAATCATTCTGTGAACCATTACATTTTTGTCCTGCCCGATACGATAAGTTCTATCTGTTGCCTGATCTTCAACAGCCGGATTCCACCACAAATCGTAGTGAATAACATTCGTCGCACTTGTCAAGTTCAAACCTGTACCGCCGGCTTTCAATGAAAGTACCATGATTTTGGCATCATCTTCTGTTTGGAACCTTGTAATCAAATCTTCACGTTGCGGAACAGTCAAAGAACCGTGGAAGAACAACGGATTTGTGTTGCACTCATCAGATATAATCTTACACAAAATATCACCCATTTCTTTGTATTGAGTAAATATAAGCGCTTTTTCGTTGCTCGACAAAATACTCTCGACTGTCGAAATACATTTATCCATTTTCCCGGACGCTTCACGGCTCATATCCCCACCTTTCAAGAACTGGTAAGGGTGGTTACAAATTTGTTTCAACGCTGTGATAAGTTTAAAGATATTACCACGTCTGTTTACGCCTGTAAAGCCGGAAATCTTATCCATCATCTCATTAAGAGTCTTTTCATAAAGCACTGCTTGCGGCTTAGACAAGTAGCAATAATCATTGATAACCATTTTTTCAGGTAAATCTGTGATAACGTGTTTATCTGTTTTCAAACGTCTTAAAACGAACGGTGATACAGACATTTTCAACTTCGCAGCACGAGAATTTTCCTTAAATCTTTCGATAGGAATTGCATAACTCTTTTGGAATTCACGAAGAGACCCCAAATATCCTTGGTTAATAAAGTCAAATATAGACCACAATTCAGTCAATCTGTTTTCAACAGGTGTACCTGTCATTGCAATCTTAACATCTGATTTTAACATCTTGATAGCCAAAGTTTGTGCAGTGTCAGGGTTTTTGATATTTTGAGCTTCGTCAATAATAATCATACCCCATTGATTTTTCTTCAATTCTTCAACATCTATACGCATAATCGCATAAGTCGTCAAAATCACATCATGTTTTAAATCCAACTTTCTTTCTGCACCATGGTAAATAACAGCATCAAGACTTGGAGCGAACATTTGAAGTTCCTTCATCCAGTTCCCCATCAAGGTTGTAGGGCAAACAACAAGAACAGGTTTATCGAGTTTTTTCTCTTCCTTCATTTTTAAAATCAAACTGATAACCTGAATAGTTTTACCCAAGCCCATATCGTCCGCCATACAAGCTCCAAAACCTTTGGAAATATTTGTCCAAAGCCATTTCAAACCTGTCATCTGGTATGGTCTTAATTCGCCCTTCAAGGTTTCAGGTGGAGTAACTTCAACCGGTTTGTTGAAATCTTGGATAACCTTTGCAAAAGCTTCATCATAGTCAAATTCATACTGAGCAAGTTGTCCTGACATTGAAGCATGGATTAATTCCATTCTGGACATAGACTTGAAGTTAGCTTTCGCAATCTGTTCAAACAATTTTTTAGTATCTTCTTGATCAATCAAAACGTATTTGTTTTTATACTTAATTAAACCGTTTTGACCTTCAATAAGCTTGTTAAACTCTTCAATAGAAAGCTTTTCACTACCAATTGCGATTTCATATTTGAAATCCAAAATATCGTCAAGTGAAATTTTAGAACTTGAATTGTTATTGAAAATATCCGCTAAATCCTTAGAGCGAGAAGTCTTAACCTTTGCATTGATTGATGCACGAGGAACAACAATATTGGTAAGTTCTTTCGGTAAGACAACCTCAATTTGAGCTTTTTGAAGATAATAAGCTGTTTGAGTAATAATTTTGTAAACCTGATTTAAGTCCAAATCAAGATACAATTTATCTTCATCTTCGAACAAATCTTCTAACTCAGGCATATAGCGAATTGCGTAGTTTAACTGCTTCTCAACAATCCTTGCAATATCAGAAGAATTTGCATCAAATACGGTTTCATCAGTGTAAAGCTTGTCAATAAGTACATCTTCATCGGTTTTTCTATTTTTGATATAAACCTTCAAACGGAACAATTCTTTGTCTTCAATTTTCTCTATTTTAAAGAACGGAATAACGTCATATTTGCCCAAATAAAGCTCATCAAACCACTGAGCAAGGCTCTCGGCAATATCTTTCCCTTTCATAACCGCACGCTGTTCTAAATCCTTAATCATATAAGTTCCGGATTTCACGTCCTTAAATTTATAAGCCTTAATTCCTAAGAACTTGTAAAGCACATAGTTCAAGTAATTATAAATAAAATCGTTTACAAAATTATTGGGTTTTCCACCTTTTATAAACAAATCGTCAGGAATGCATTCCTCAAACTGATTAATTATTCTTGCAAGTTGTTGTGAATTAATAATCGGTTCATAAACAATTCTGAACATTGTGCCATGCTTTTTGATTGTCGGAATAAAATAGAGTTTTTCAATCAACTTCATAACGAAATAAGTCAATTTATTTAGGTAAATGAAAGTTGGCGTCAAAGCTTCCAAATCAACAATATCACCAAATCCGCCAAAATAATCCATTACCAAATCCAAACTCATTGCATAGCCGACTTTATCGTCCATAATTTCAGATTTAAAGCGGAAAAGAGAGCCTTTGGACTTTAAATAATACTGGAAATTGTTTGTCGGAGTAACGAAAAAGGACAATTTTTCATTGTTATTAACGAGATAAAAATCAGTATTCCTTGTTGGAGCGTTCGGGCTCAAGAAAACTCCTGCAAATTCATCTTCCACAGTCTGATAAATCAAACTCAAAGTATATCTGAAATCCTTGTTTTTGAACCCTTCCGGATTTTCAGAAAGGTTAAAAAACAATTCATCAACGTTATTTTTTTTAAATGAAAAATCAATATTTAAAGTTTTATTATCAGTATTTGTCATAATTGTCCTTTTTACTTAGTGAATAGTGATAAGTGAGTAGTGAATAGTTCTTATCAAAATGAAATGAACCACTCACCATTCACTTCTTACCACTCACTTATTTTATCAACGATTCGCAATCCATTTCAGCAGGTTTTTGAATTCCTAACAATTGCAAAATGGTTGGTGCGATATTACACAAAGCGCCATCTTCTTTCAATTGAACATCTTTTGGTCCATTGATTAAAACAAACGGAACTTTATTTGTAGTGTGTGCTGTTTGAGGTTTTCCTGTTTCTGGATTTACCATAACTTCTGAGTTACCATGATCTGCTGTCAAAAGCATTGTTACACCGTTTTTAATGCAAGCGTCAGCGATTTTTCCAACACACTCATCAACAACGTGACATGCTTTTTCAGCAGCTTCAATAACACCTGTATGACCTACCATATCAGGGTTTGCAAAGTTTACAAGAACAAATCCGTATTCAGGATTTTCAACTGCTTTCAATACATTTTCACAAACAGCCGGAGCACTCATTTCAGGTTGCAAGTCATAAGTTGCAACTTTTGGAGATGGAACCAATGCTCTTGTTTCGTGAGGTTGAGCTTCATCAATACCGCCGTTAAAGAAGAATGTAATGTGAGCATATTTTTCAGTTTCAGCTGTTCTGAATTGGTGAACTCCGTTAGCTTCCAAAACATCACCCAAAATATTTACTAAGTGTTCTTTCGGGAATGCAACAGGGAATGTGAAATCTTCGTTGTAGCTAGTCATAGTTACGTAGCAAAGATTTTTAAGAACTTTCTTTCTTTCAAAACCATCAAAATCTGCAAAGTTCAAAGCCTTAGAAACTTCACGAGCTCTATCAGGTCTATAATTTATAAAGATTACAGAATCGTTGTCGTGAATTCTTGATTCTTCGCCACCAATAACTGTTGGAAGAACGAATTCATCGTTGTCGCCTCTTTCATAAGACGCTTTAACACCTTCACAAGCAGTTGCTGCATGTTCGCCTTCGCCCAACAATAGAGCGTTATAACCTTTTTCAACTCTATCCCAACGATTATCTCTATCCATAATATAGTATCTGCCGATAATTGTTGCAACAGGAGGAAGTCCGTGTTTTTTCAACTCATCTTCAACCGGTTGTAAGAACGTACAAGCACTTTGAGGAGGAGTATCACGACCGTCCAAGAAAGCGTGAACATAAACTTTTTTCAAACCGTTTTGAGCAGCCATATCAATTAAAGCTAACAAATGATTCAAAGATGAGTGTACGCCACCGGTTGAAACAAGTCCGAAAATATGTAATGCAGAATTGTTTTCTTTGGCATGGTTTATAGCCATCAAGAATTTGTCGTTTTTGAAGAAAGAACCATCTTTGATAGCTCTGTTAATTCTTGACAAATCTTGGTGCACAACACGTCCGGCGCCTAGATTTAAGTGCCCAACTTCACTGTTACCCATTTGGCCTTCTGGCAAACCAACGTATTGCCCGTCAGCATGGATTGAAATTGTTGGATATTCTTTTTCTAACTTGTCTACATGAACAGGGTGCGCAAGTTTAGTTGCGTCAAATTCAGGGTGATTTTTACTAATTCCCCAACCATCCATAATACATAATAATACTCTTTTTGTCATAATTTATACCTCTATTTATATTCTGCACTTAACGAGATTTTAGCAAAAACATGTTGAAAATACAAGCAAGATTTAATACATTAAAAGTGTCGTCTTTTTATTGTAAAAAAGTTGCAAAAAATAGAAAAATATTATTTAATAATGATAAAGAAAGGAGGATTACATGATCCACAATTCCAAAAACAATTTGCCTGAAACAGACCATGCATCTATGCCTCTTGGTATCTTTGCGCCTAAAAACTTAGCTGCTAAAAAATCCGCCGTTACTCTTGCAGGGGTGCTAATTACTCTCTGTATTATCGGTGTTGTCGGGGTATTTATTTTGCCTACATTAATTGAGAATTATCAAAAACAGGTTTATGTTAAACAATTGAAACAAGATGTGAGTGAATTAGAGAATTCCTATAAAAAAATTCTAGCAAATAATAATACAAATAACTTGGATAATACTCCATTATATAGTGAAACGAAATTTAATAAAGATTATTTTATTTCTCAAACAAATTTTAAAGAGATTTCAAATAATTCATCTATTAAGTTTGTAAAATCGATGAGAAAATATTATGAAAATTATCCAATGTTTTATCTAAATAATGGAAGTTGTATTGCGATGGAGCCGATCCAGTGGCAGGGATTGCAGATTTTATATGTTGATACAAACTGCGATAAACAGCCTAATAAAATCGGTTATGATCAATTTAGAATACGTTTTGACTTATCAGGCGAGCTAAATACTTATGGTGTTGCATATTGCCCTAAAGATATTCTTGATAAGAATAATGCATCTTTTGATTCTCCACCGCATATTGCTGTAATACTAGGAGGAGGTTGCTTTAACAAAATCGTTCAAGATGGTTGGAAGATGAATTATTAAAATGAATAAAAGTTGTTAATAATGAGAAACTATAAGTTTGCAAATGTTTATGACGGCGGGGTAGGTACCCCGCCCTACTTCTCAGAATGACGATTTACACTTAACCACTTTTGATAAAGACTATGCATCTACGCCTCTTTGCGTCTTTGCGTCTAAATCCGGCAAATAAATCGGTATATTTACACCAGAGTAATAAGAACTCTAATCCACTGAGAAAATTTCTCTAATATCGTCCATTGTAAGCGATTTTACGATGTTTCTGTCAACTGAAATTACGCTGTCAACAAGGTTTCGCTTAACTGTTTTAAGCTTTTGGATTTTTTCTTCAACAGTATTTTTGGTGATAAGTCTATATACAAACACTTTTTTAGTTTGTCCGATACGGTATGCTCTGTCTGTTGCCTGATCTTCAACAGCAGGGTTCCACCACGGGTCGTAATGGATTACGTAGTCTGCTCCGGTTAAGTTCAAGCCTGTTCCGCCGGCTTTCAAACTAATCAAGAAAATCGGAATATGTGGATTTGAATTAAATCTTTCAACAGCTCCTTGACGGTCTTTTGTTTTACCTGTCAAGTATTCGTAAGGTATGCCTTCACGTTCCAACCAACCCTTTACAATATCAAGCATATTGACAAATTGGCTGAATAGCAAAATTCTGTGCCCTTCATCAATAATTTCTTCAAGCATTGATTTTAGTTTTTCGAATTTGCCTGATTTCATAATGTGTTTGACGTTTTCTTTGTCGTAAAGTCTTGGGTGACAGCAGATTTGGCGTAATCTCAAAAGTGCTGAGAAGATAGACAAACGACTCTTTTCAAGTCCGTTTTGCTCAATTGATTTGAATAATTCTTCTTTCGTGCTGTCAAGAACTTGCAAGTAGAAATCTCTTTGCTCGTCTGTAAGTTCGCAATATGCAATGTTTTCAACTTTATCAGGCAAGTCTTTTGCAACATCTCGTTTCATACGACGTAAAATGAATGGATAAATCTGCAATTTCAGACGTTTTTCAACTGTTTTGTCCTGACGTTCCATGATTGGATTTACGTAATGAGAATTAAATTCTGCCATATTAAACAAAAATCCAGGCATCAAAAAGTCGAATACTGACCATAATTCTTCAAGTTTATTTTCTATCGGAGTCCCCGAAAGAGCCAATTTGTGCGAAGCTTGAAGCTTTTTAACAGCTTGTGCTGTTTGTGACATGGCGTTTTTGATATTTTGAGATTCGTCCAGAATAACATATCTGAAATTATATTCTTTAAGCTTTGCGATATCACGTCTAATTAAGGCATAGCTTGTGATTACTACATCAAAATTTGGAATTTCTTTGAAAAATTGCTTTCTTTCAACTCCTGAAAGTTCCAAAGTTGTCAACGTTGGCGCAAATTTTTGAATTTCAGATTTCCAGTTGAAAACAACGGTTGTCGGACAAATTACAAGAACCGGCATTGGACCGTCCTCTTCTTTTGCTTTTTGAACAACGGCAAGAGCTTGAAGAGTTTTCCCCAATCCCATATCATCTGCCAAAATCCCGTTCAAACCGTACTTGTACATAAACCAAAGCCAGCCAAAACCTTTGGATTGGTATTCTCTGAATTCTGCGTTAATACCTTCCGGCAATTTTAAATCTTCTGATGTTGAGAAGTTTGACATTTGTTTCCAGAATGTTTCAAATTTTTCGCTCAAAACTAACTCTACATTAAGGTTTTTCAATTCGTTAATAAGCCCTGCACGATAAGTTTTTACGACGTATTTGTTATCATTGTTTCGGTAAACGTCAAACGAGTTGAATGCACGCATTATTGAATAAATATCTTGTGCAGGATATTCAACAAAGCCTAAACTTCTTATGCGACTGTATTTTTCGCCACTTTGAATAGTTTCATATATTTCATCAAAGTTAATAATTTCTTCGCCGACTTGCCCATATAAAAATATTTCAAAACTATCTTCCGCTTCTTCTGAAAAGTCGATTTTTGCACAAAGTCTAAATGGGTCGTCCATAAGCTTAAAGAAATTCATATCATCTTTTTCAACGAATTTCCAGCCTTCTCCGGCTTGTTTTATATAGTAGTTGTAAAAATCAATTGCGTTTTCTTTTTCCAAAGCCAAATTGTTTGTTTGCATTGGAACAAAACGGCAAGCCAAAAGCATCTGATAGGCTTCTTGCTCGTGTTTAAGATTTCTTTTAATCCAGTAAACAAGATCTTCACCAGGTTTTTTAATTGTTATATAAGGTGCTTTTTCAGCAGTAGTCTTGGAATATGGTACAACAACTCCGTCATATTCAAATTCTAAAGACGCTTTCAATGACTGATCGTAGTCAATTCCCATTGTAACAATGTTTAGCGGAGGACGTTCCGTAAGCATTAATTGACTGATGTTGTCTGCAATTTCGACGTCCATAATTTCTTGCAACTTTGGCAATTCTTCGTAAATGAATTTCCCGCCATCAGCGTCTTTCAAGTCTGTGAAAGATGATTTCAAAATGTTTTGTGGCAAAGAATTCATAGCGATATTTGTTGGGAAAATTATGTTTTTGTATCTTCCCCATTTCAAATGTCTTGAAAAATAACGAACTTCTTCAAGCGGATAAACATCGTCTTTGTCCGGCCTTTTCCACTCTAATGACAAAAGAATAGTGCCTTGTGCGCCAGTGTTCACGTTTAGAACAAGTCGCCATTCCTCGTCCATAAATTTTAATCTTTCCTTAGTTTTTTCGTCCAAAACCTCATCGGCTTTTGAAAGCAAAGTAAACATTGGGCCAAATTTAGTAATCGGAATGTCATACCAGCCAGCTTTTTTGTCTTGCCTTGATACAGTCAAAAGCTGTTGAAATATCGCAACTTCAACTTTTTGGGAATTGTTTAATTCAAAATCAGGATTTTGTTTTTGCGCTTCAATCAATGCTCTTAAAATAGGCTCGATTTGTCGAACAACTTTCCCTGTTTCTCTTGAACGAACAAGAACTGAGAAAAAGTTTGCCTTTCTTTTTGAATTAAAATGAAAAAGAAAACTTCCTTGCGGTTCTTCGGTTAGAGCTGTATTTTCGTCCGGAAATTCAAATTCCATACCATATTTTGTTTCCAGCCAGTCTTCGTAAGCATGTTCGTCAATCGCCTTTAATGCAACCGCAACTGCATGTTTGCACCACTCTTCTTTAAGCGGACAATTACACCTTGCTTCAACCTTATTTTTCTTAAAAATAAGATCAGTATTATAATGATCCTGAAAATTTCCCTTTACTTTTGCCATGTAAAAGTTTTTTTCTGGATATGAATCAAATACCATATCTTTAAGATGGTATTCATAACCTCTACGCCAGCTACCGGCGCCTGCATGTTCTTTTATAAATTTGTAGTTAAATTCCTGCTGTTTGGCACTCATTAACGAGTATCTCTTTCTTTTCCCTAAGGGTACAAACTATCGGATATAGAATAAATCTATAAGCCCTTATACCTCATATTATACATGAATAATAAAAAAAGGCAATAGATTTACAAAAATTTATACAACGAAGTAATAGTGGAAATAGTATGCAAAAGCAATTCCAAACAGTGCGCCCATAATAACTTCAAAAGGGGTGTGTCCTAGAAGTTCTTTCAATTTTCCACCGATAGCTTGAACATCGTGTTTGTAGAAATCGTCCATCATACGATTTAAACAAGCTGCGGTCTTGCCTGCGGCACGTCTAACACCTGCTGCGTCGTACATTGTAATTAATGCAAAACCAATTGAAATTGCAAAAACAATAGAATCAAAACCGGAAATTAGTCCGACAGATGTTGCAAGCCCCATAACCCCTGCTGAATGAGAGCTTGGCATTCCTCCTGTTGTTGTAAAAATTTTAAAATTAACTTTTTTAGTTTTAATTGTAAAAATAAAAAATTTGATTACTTGTGCAAAAAATGCAGCTAAAACTCCAGCTAAAAGTGCTTCATATCCAGTGTTTGCAATGTTAATTGTCATTTAATCCTACTCTCTTTTTTGTGTATAAAACAAGTATAGCACAAGCATAAGCTTTGTAAAATAGTATAGATACAAAGTCGATATTATTTTATAATAATAAAGAAAGGAAGATTACATGAACCCAATAAAGTATAAATAACCCCATCTGTATATAGATGAGGTTATTTAAAATCTTATTGTTTCATTTTTCTCAAAGCTTCCAACTCATCTTGGAATGGAGAAATGCGAACAAGTTTCTCTATAATTGCAGGCATTTGCTCACAAACATAATCGATTTCTTTTTCTGTTGTAAATCTGCTTAAAGAAAATCTTATGCTACCGTGAACAGCCGTAAACGGCACATTCATTGCTCTCAAAACATGAGATGGTTCAAGAGAACCTGATGTACAAGCACTTCCGGAGCTTGCACAAATCCCAAGATCGCTCAAATGAAGTAAAATCAATTCACCTTCAATGTACTCAAAACCGATGTTTGTTGTGTTTGGAACCCTGTTAATAATTCCGGCATTTAATCTGGCATTGAATACATTTTTAACAATATTTTGTTCCAATTTATCACGAAGTCGCTTGATTTCAGTTGTTTCATATTTCAAACTATCCATTGCAAGTTCAGCAGCCTTTGCCATGCCAACAATATACGGAACATTTTCAGTACCAGCACGTTTTCCGCGCTCTTGATGTCCACCAATTATTAACGGAGTAATCAAGGTTTTTGAATTTACGTACAAAGCTCCAATCCCTTTGGGAGCATGGAATTTGTGACCTGAAATTCCCATCATATCAACGCCCAAGTCTTGAACATCAATAGGTAATTTACCGGTAACTTGAACGGCATCGACATAAAATTTTGTTTCCGGATTTTTTGATTTAATTATTTCAGAAATCTTCTTAATCGGGAACACAACACCGGTTTCATTGTTAGCGTACATTACAGAAACAAGCGCTGTATCTTCATCAATTGCTTCTTCAAGTTGTGCTAAATCAAGTTCACCATTTGAATTTACTCCGATATAATCAACTTTATATCCTTCTTTTTCAAGGTTTCTGTACAAGTTCAAAACACAAGGGTGTTCAACTTTTGTTGTAATAATATGGCGTTTGTTTTTATTCATATTCAAAACACCACGAATACCTGTGTTTGCACTTTCTGAACCGCAAGATGTGAAAATAATTTCCTTTTCATCTTTTGCATTAAAAAAGTCTTTTATAACTCCACGAGCATTTCGAACAGCATGATTTGATCGTTTTGCAAATTCGTAAACACTTGATGGGTTTGCATATTCCTCTTTAAAATATGGGAGCATAGCTTCCAAAACAAGCGGGTCAACCTTTGTGGTTGCGTTATTATCTAAATATATTAAACTCATTTTTATACCTCTACTACTTCAATACTTTGGTCAATTGTATCTTTTAAAGTTCTTTCTACAAAAGCTTTAAGAGTCAAGTGAGAATTTTTACAACCAGAACATTTGCCGCGAAGTTTTACCATAACCTTATTATCTTGAATATCAACAAGCGTAATATCGCCGCCGTCTTTTCTCAATTCCGGAGAAATTTGATTTTCAATAACATTATTTATTTTAATTATTTTTTGAGCAGGAGAAAGAGTCTTAACTTCTTCCTTACCTTCTTTTTTATAATAAGTGTCAATGATATCTTGAATTGCGGCTTTACATCTTCCGCAAGCTCCACCGGCTTTTGTATAATTTGTAATTTCTTCAACTGTTTTTAATCCATTGATTTTAATTGCGTCCCAAATTACATTTTCTGTAACGCCAAAGCAGGTGCAAACGATTTTTTCGCCAGCCTTTTGAGCATTTTCTTCGTTTCTCAAATCGTCTAAATCAGTGTAATCATCAAAGTTTTTAAGTGCATCTTCCAATGCTTCATAACCCATTACGGAGCAGTGCATTTTTTCAGGAGGAAGTCCACCAAGTTCATCTGCGATATCTTTATTTGTAATCTTTTTAACTTCTTCAACAGTCTTTCCGATAATCATTTCTGTTAAAATACTTGAACTTGCAACAGCAGAGCCACAGCCAAAAGTCTGGAATTTCGCATCAGTCACAATTCCGTCTTTAATTTTTAAATAAATTTTCAAAGAATCGCCACATGCCAAAGAACCAGCTTCGCCGATAGCGTCTGCATTATCAATTTTACCTACATTCCTAGGGTTTCTATAATGATCTATAACTTTATCTGAATAATCCCACATATCTTTTATCCTTATCTTATCTAATACGATAATTATATTTTATAATAAAAAAAATTCTGAGAGTAGTTGCTTAATATAAAATTAATTATTTGTTAGTGTGTTTGTGTGTGATAATTAATTCGTTAACGAAAGACTCAGATTACGGAGTCAAATTGCCACGATAGCGGAATGAACAATAACTTGTTAGTGAAACAAGCGACAGAACGAGTGTTGTTTGAGCGGTAAAGTTGTTTAATAGACTGGATTGCCACGCTATTCGCTCGCAATGACTATTTCATAATCTGTTATGCATGTGCATAGCGAGTTCACTCGTTTCTAGTTGAACTTACAAGTTATTAGTGAATGGAGTGTGTGGCTGGTTTTGTGGAACTTTTTCCATAAAAAGTTCCCGCTGTCCGCGTAGGAAAATAAATTTATCCTATCGGAATTGTTGCTTTCTTTTCAGAGTGCGAAGCCGGAAAATTTTTGATGAGTGGAATTTTTAGTTCTTCAAAAATATAACT
>CAKUZO010000033.1 GCA_934717895.1 uncultured Candidatus Melainabacteria bacterium
GCCCGTTAAAGCAGTAAGAAAGGAAAATAAAATGATTAAACAAGAAATTAGAAAACCAAAAGTACAAAAAAGACATAAAACAATCAGGGTTAAATTGTCTGGAACTGCTGAATTCCCTAGATTGGCTGTTTACAGAAGTACAAAACACATCTATGCTCAATTGATTGATGATGTTAATCACGTAACTTTGGCTTCAGCTTCTTCAAACGACAAAGAATTGAAAGAAAAATTGGCTCACGGTGGAAACATCGAAGCTGCAAAACTTGTTGGTGAAGAAATTGCTAAAAAAGCAAAAGTTAAAGGCATTGAATGTGTAGTATTTGACCGTGGCGGTTTCTTATACCATGGTCGTGTTGCAGCCTTGGCTGATGCAGCTAGAGAAGCTGGCTTGATGTTCTAGTGCTCGCAAAGCGAAACATTAAACATTAAAAATTTAAACGAATCGTCATTTTGGCGATTCGTTTTTTTATCTTATTTATAAAGAATAATTAGGCTGAATAATTTTGCATAATAAATTCGTTATGATTGTTTATAAGAGTTATAAAAAATGTAGAAAATTTTATTAGAAGCATCAAATTCTCGAACGGAACAATGTTTTAAAAGGTATACGCAATCGCCTGTTTCAAGCATTAGGTCGATGCGTTTTTTGGAAACAGTCCATCTGTTAAGAAAATTGGTAACTCTATCGCTTGGGTTGTTTGGTTTGATTTTAATAGTTCCGCTCATTTGACGGACTCCTATTCTTTTTACCTCTTGTTCATTAACATAAACAGAAGAATAATTCTCGGTAGCATCAGGCAAAGTGTCTATTTCTGCCAGAAAATCTCTGTTTGTTTCTAATTCTGTTATGGTGACTTTTTGCATAAAACCAATCCTTAATTCTAATGGTGGGCGATACGTGACTCGAACACGTGACCCCCACAACGTCAATGTGGTGCGCTACCAACTGCGCTAATCGCCCAAAATGTTTTATTTGTGTTGCTGACGGTGCGCTACCCCTCTCGCAAATGTGACATTTAGTCACATTCGCTCGGCAGAGTGCTAATCGCCCAAAATGTTTTATTTGTGTTGCTGACGGTGCGCTACCCCTCTCGCAAATGTGACATTTAGTCACATTCGCTCGGCAGAGTGCTAATCGCCCAAAATGTTTTATTTGTGTTGCTGACGGTGCACTACCCCTCTCGCAAATGTGACATTTAGTTACATTCGCTCGACAGAGTGCTAATCGCCCTAGTCACTCTACTTTACCACAAAAACTTAAAAATTCATAGCATCAATTTGTTTCAAGATGTTTTGGATATCTTTTACAAGCTCTGCTTCAATGAACAAAAGCTCTTTTTTAGTGTAATCATCGCCTTCGTATTTGACTTTTGCTAATTTCAACATAACGATTTTGTTGAATGACAAGTAATTTGAAACAAATTCAATTATATCGACAGCTCGATAAGGAACTGCACAGTCATGAAGCCTTAATACAGATCTGAAAATTACGAGTAAGGTTTTGATTACATTCGACAAAACTTTTTTCATTTCTTTGTCGGAAGTTATATTCATTATGAAATTGTTTTTATACTTTAACAGTAAATTTTTTGTTTCTGATTCGCATTGCAAGCGCAAGAAATGTTTATTTACATAGATTGTAGGAACAAGGTCTTCGCCATAAATCAGTCTGTAATTTTCTTTGATGTCGCTGTATTCAATAGAATAAACGTCAAAAGACGAATACCATTCTTCCTTGTTCATAATAACCGGAAGTGGATTTTTGGCTTTTACCCATTTGCGAATAGGTTTTGAAATTGCATACAATTCTTCCGCGTTTAATGTGTTAGTTATAATCATTAAGTTTAGGTTGTTTTTTGCATCATCAACATTTGCTTGTGAGCCGAAAGCAATTACTGATGCTAAGTTGTCGCCTAATTTTTCTTTTAAATTTTCTATTAATACATCTAAATTTTTCATATTTCACCTGCTAAATAAAAATTTCTGTTTTACCAACTGCCTGAACAGCCGCAACCGCCAAAGCCGCCGCCGCCACCGAAGCCACCACTGCCGTACCGTCTGCCACCAGGGCTAAGCATTGCCAGTAAGAAAATAAATGGCAGGCACCATACAGGAATATCATCTTGCTTTTTGCTTCTAGATGAAGTTGTTTTTACAGGACAATCCCCTTGTCTGGTTACTTGAACCCCTTCTGTTTGTGCAATTGTGTCTACCAAGCGATAAGTCCCTCTTTGGATTCCCGACTGATAATCGCCTTTTTTGTAATATGGGAGAATATCATAGTCACGAATATTAACAACAGTACTTAAAATTCCTTCAATCCCTGTGCCGAGTTCAATTCGCATTTTTCTTTCGGTAGGTGCCGTCAAGAAAACAACCCCGTTGTTTTTCTCTTTTGCCCCGAGTTTATAAGAACGTCCGATATCAATTGCGACTTCTTCAACAGTTTTCCCGTTTAAAGAAGGTAGAGTTACGACAACAAGATCTGCTCCGGTTTTTTTCTGCAAATCCCAAAGAGTCATATTTAAGTCTTTTTCCACTTCCGGAGAAAGTAAATCTGCTTCATCAGCAATAAATCCTGTAAATTTCAAAGTTATTGCATCAGCTCTAATGCCAATGAATAAAATGAATAATAAAACCAAAAGCCAACATTTTTTAATCATATGTTTATTATAAACGTATATACGATTTATGTCAATATTAAACACCAATAAATAATATAAAAATAAATAAAATAAAAAAGGCGACACCCAGATTCGAACTGGGGGATAAGAGCTTTGCAGGCTCCTGCCTTACCACTTGGCCATGTCGCCACCTCGTTCCTCTATGATAAAAAAGACATAGTTAAATGTCAAGTCGCAAAGATTATTACTTACAATCAGAGAAGGTAAATTAGTGAAAAATTTCGTGCTATCATGTATTTATGCAAAAGTTGGAAGATTTTAAATGCGAAATAAACAAGTGCTCAAAATGCGGGCTATGTCAGTCTGTTTGCCCTATTTATAAGCTTACCGGGAATGACTGTGCGGTTTCTCGTGGAAAATTTGTTATGCTCGAAGGTGTTTTGAAAGGAGATTTAAAACTTAACCAAAATATAAATAAATATCTTGATTTGTGTCTTAAATGTAATAAATGCTCCGATTTTTGCCCAAGCGCAATTGATGTTTGCAAAATATTTGAAATCGCAAAATACGAATATGTGAAAAATACTTTTTGGGGCAAGTTTGTTTTCTTTTTAGAATCTAAGTTCGTGTTTGGAATTTTTTTGAAAATCGGCAAGTTTTTAAAAAAGATTACGCAATCAATCCATCACACCAATGTGGAAAAGGGTGTCACCGAGCAACAGGTGAGGGGTGAGAATTTAAAACTTCTTTATTTTAAAGGCTGTGTAAACAATATTTTTCCGCAGGCAGATCGATTTTTGCATAGGTTGTTTGACAATTCGAATGTTGAAATCATTGAAAAAGATTTTGATTGTTGCGGTTTGCCGTTTTTGTCAAGTGGAAATCTGGATCGCTTTGAGGAAGTAAAAAAACATAACCTTGCACTTATGGACTGTGATTTTGATTATATTTTGACGGATTGTGCGAGTTGCGAAAGTACGCTGAAAAAATATTTTCAACCAACAGAAAATGATGTTGGGCTGGAAAACCCAACCTGCAATTTGTCATTGCGAGCAGATAATGAGATTCTTTGCTCAGGCGCTCAGAATGACGACGTAAAATTTATAAATCTTGGTGAACTTATCGCTCAACAAGATATCAAATTTAAGTTTAAAAAACCGATAAAAGTGACTTTTCACAAACCTTGTCACTTAGAGAACGATGATTTTTGGCAAAAAATTCTTACAAATTGCGAAAATGTTGAATATGTTAAAATGCAAGATTATGATGAATGTTGCGGTTTTTCAGGTGAATTTACGATTAAAAATTTTAAAATTGCAACACAATTAATGAAACAAAAAGCTCAAAATGCCGTTGCAACAGGAGCGGATTACGTTGTGACAACATGTCCGGCATGCGTAATCGGCTTAAAATTAGGACTTAGGGGAATAAAAAAATCGCCTAAGGTTGTTTTCCTAAGCGATTTTTTAAGTCTTGCGTCAATTAAGTATTAATATTATTTTCCGAGTTCAGAAGCTTTTTTAGTTGTTTTGTCGATTACGTCATAGAAAAGCTTGTCAGAGTGCTCGTCATTCATAACAGAAATTCCGACAAATGTGCAGCCGCCTTTGGTTGCAACGTTATCGATTAGGGTTTGAACAGGGATTTCTCCGCGTTGCAGAACCATTTTGGCAGAACCGATTGCTGTTTGAGTTGCAAGTTCAAGGGATTTGTCATAATCAAGTCCAAGTTTTTCGCCTGCACGAGCCATATCTTCAATAACTTTGTAGAAAAATGCAGGGCCAGAACCTGAAATCGCTGTTACGATATCCATCTGAGATTCAGTTACTTCAACGGCTTTCCCAATATTTGAAAGAAGTTCAAGAACAAATTCGGCGTCCTCTTCGTTTGCATAAGAGCCTTTGCAAACTCCGCTCATTCCTTCTAAAACAAGCGCCGGAGTGTTTGTCATTACACGAACCACTCTTTGTGAACCGATAATTTTTTCGATTTTTGAAGTTGAAACGCCTGCACAAATTGAAACTAAAAGTTTGTCAGGAGTCAATTCATCTTTGATTTCTTCCAAAATTGCAGCTGCATAATTAGGTTTTGTTGCGATAAATACGATGTCGCTTTCCATAACAAGGGCTCTGTTGTCTGTGATTACGTCAATTCCAAGCCTTTGAGAAGCTAAGTCTGCGATTTCGCAATTTATTTCTGAACCTTTAATGTTTTCTTTTGCAACAAATTTTGAAGAAATGGTGCCTTTAATGATGGCACTAGCCATTTTGCCACACCCGATAAATCCGATTTTGCATTTTTTGTTCATATTATTTAACCTGTCTTTCTATAATAGTTGACTATTATCTTTTTTTAATTTACATTGGAATTATACGACAAATATAAATTAAAAGGAATAAAGAAAAATGAGACGTACACTAGAAGGAACAAAAGTAAAAAGACAACACGTAAGTGGTTTTAGAGCAAGAATGGCTACCCCTGGCGGACAAGAAGTTATTAACAGACGTCGTGCAAAAGGTCGTCATAAATTGGCTATCTCTGCTAAAAAACGTGCTTAATTGTAGTTATTCTGAGGGGCAATCTGTTATTCCCGAAGAATCTCAATAAGTAAAAATACTTCAAATACAGCAGGTCTTTTGGTTAGACATGCTGTATTGTTGTGAGTATGTGAGCGGTTTGTCTTTTAGTTAGCCCCTCCTCGAAATCAAAGATTTCGGGCCTCCCGCAAGTGGAGGACATGAAAGTTTATAAAATGCTACCAAAACAATTCAGACTAAAAAATAAAGCAGCTTTTTCTGCAACATACAGAGTAAAAAATTCCACACATAAGGGTGGAGTGACTATGTTTGCCGGAATTTTAAAGAAAGATGAGGGAATTCCAACAAAAGTCGGGTTTGTTGTTTCAAAAAAAACTCACAAGCGAGCTGTGAAACGAAATCGCTTAAAACGCTTGATGAGAGAAAGTTACAGACTTGCAATAAAAAATAATGAACTTGGAAATTCGCAAAAATATCTTTCTTTAATTTTTGTCGGAACGGAGCATGCTTTGGGCAAAAGTTTTGACGAAATTCAAAATATAATTAATAATCTTATACAAAGGTTAAAATAATGTTGGAAGGTGTTTTTGCCGAAAACGTCTTGACACACCCGAATGTCAGACCATATCCGCAGCAACCGCAGGAAACTTCCGGTTACTATGTTGGTACACAGGCGATTTACAGATATTCTTTGAAAGATTCTGATTATCCGACTTTGATTATTACAGATCCGCTTTTCGATAATGCCGGCGGAGTGATAAATTCAGGCTATTATGAATTGGCGCTTTCTGATATGCGGGATTTTTTAATCCTTATACAATCTAAAAATCCTGTGGCTGTTATTCCTGTCATTAAGATTGAGGAAGATGCGACAGAGGCTGCAAGATTAAATAATAAAAAAGTAAAAAAAGAGTTGAAAAAAGAAGAAAAAGCAAGAAAAGATACTAATGAAAAACGTTCTAAGGTTGGTATGAAACCAGATGAACCTGAAATCCACATGGAAGCGTCTATTGAATATGTTCCGCAAGGTCAATATTACCTTATAAAGTACCAAAGAGGGACGATAAAGGCTTGGGGAGCCTTTAAAGGATAATTCGCAGCAAATAAATTAAAAATAAATGTTAATATTTCTTAAAATTTACTAAAGTTTTGCAATTATTGTTCCGTAAAATACTTTATAAAGGTATGTGCAATTATGAAAAGTTTTAGAATTTTAAAAAAGGAGATAAGCTTATGATTTGAAAGAAGAGAAGTTTAATATTTTGTTACATAATGGCAAATTTATATTTGCTCAGACTTATTATGTAATACAATGCAAATACAAGTGATTCATAATTATAAGGAGTATGACTTATGAACAAAAAACAGTTACTAATCGCAGCTGTTGCGACGGTATTGTCTGTGTCGTGTGCTAATGCAGCTTCCACTATTGATGGGTTTGCAAATGGTACTAGTGGTACATTCAATATTGATCCTGCCAAAATTAACGGTGATGTTGGTTACAGACAGTATAATAATTTCACCGTAGGCAAGGGCGATGTTGCGAATTTAATCTTTAAATATCAAAATACAAAAGATATTAATACATTTATCAACCTTGTTCAAAACGGAGTGAATGTAAATGGTATTTTGAATACAATGCGTGACGGTAATTTTTATAACGGGCATGCCGTATTCATTTCTCCAAACGGCTTGACAGTCGGAGCATCAGGCGTTTTGAATGTTGGAACTTTATCGGTTACAACACCAACAACATCAGCTTATAATAAATTACTTACAGAATATGCGGCCGGTAATTATGAAAATATCAACAATGTTTCTCATTTGTTGAATGGTACAACAAATTCAGGTACTATTAGCATTGATGGTAAAGTATTTGCAAGAAACGGCGTTCAACTTCGTGGCAGTGATATTAATGTTGGTGCCAATGGCGGAATTTTGAACGGTGTAAATACAACAGAAGCATTTTCAACACAGGCTCGTGCTGCTGAATTGTTTAATACCTTGGTAAATACAACCGGAATTCAAAATGCATCTGCATTCACTCAAAACGGTTCAAATATCCAGCTTAAAACAGCAAGTGGTGCCGGTGGAATTAATATTCAAGGTAAAGTTGTGAATGGAGCTGCTATTGCCGGTAAAAAAGATAGCGGTTTGTATATCACAAACAACGGAACTAATGGCACAAAAATTTCAGGTTTAGTTCAATCAACAAACGAATTAAATGTTTATAACAAAGCCGGTGAATTGGATATTGGTGGTACGGTTAAAAACGCT
This sequence comes from uncultured Candidatus Melainabacteria bacterium, assembly GCA_934717895.1. Taxonomy (GTDB): domain Bacteria; phylum Cyanobacteriota; class Vampirovibrionia; order Gastranaerophilales; family Gastranaerophilaceae; genus Stercorousia. Next base: position 7,439 of record CAKUZO010000033.1, read on the forward strand.
AATGCCGATTTGAATATTTCAAACAAAGGTGGAAATGCAAGAATTAGCGGAACTTTGTCTACTGATAAAAATCTTCATGTAATTAATGGTAGTTCGTCAGGAGGTTTAAACTTTTCAGGTACTGCCGAACCAACCAAAATGGCAAACTTTGTTAATGAAGGTGCAGGCGGCATGATTGTTACCGGTGCTGTTTCAGGCTCTAACCTTAGATTTGTAAACCGTGGCGGTAAATTGATTATTTCTAATACTGCTGATAAAGTTTCTTCTGCCGGAACCGTTAGAATTGAAAATTCTAGCAGTCGTGGTATGAGCGTTTCTGGCGTAAAATCTGATACACTTGTTTCAATTGAAAACAAAGCAGGTGATTTAGATATTAATGGTAAAGTTTCAATTGCTGATGAAGGTGCAATTAACATTTTGAACAGTGGAGATGGTAAATTAGCTGTAACATCATCAGGTAATGTTGCAGGCAAAGGAACTGTTTCAATCAAAAATCGCGGTGCAAACGGCATGACAATTGATGGCACTGTTTCTAACCGCCCAGATGCAGATGATGCTGAAACTGCAATTATCAACGAAAACGGAGCAATGCTTGTAAACGGAACTATTAATAACATGGGCAACATGACTATTAATAACAAAGGAACAGGCGTAATTTATACCAAAAATACAACTGTTACTAACGAAGGCAAATTAAAGTTGAAAAACTACGGTGCTGACGGTATGACAATTGTTGGTGATATCAATAACACCGGTGACACAACTGTTTACAACGATGCAGGACAATTGGCACTTGCAACATCTTCTGACGGTACAAAAGCCGGAAACATCACGAATAATGATGGTCGCTTGGTGATTTATTCCAGAGAAAATTCAACAGGGATTTCTGCTGCTACCGGTACTAAGATTATTAACAACGCCGCAGGTGAAAGCTTAGCGATTAAACACGAAGGCAGAACAGTAGCCGGTCAAAGAGGAATTGATCTTCAAGGTACAATTACAAATGGTGGCAAAACTGCAATTAATAACTACAATGGCGATATGTATGTATCCGGAAATATTCAATCTGACGGTGATCTAGGTATCATCAATAGAGCTGGTGGCGGTTCAATGACATTGGCAAAAGGTTCAACTGTTACAAGTGATACAAATATCAATATTAAGAACTACGGTTCAGGTGATATGACTGTAAACAACGAAATCACTAACAACGGTCGTTTGAATATCCTTGCTAATGAAGGTAAATTAAATCTTGGTGGTACTGTTCACAACAATAGCAATGGTGCACTTGATAACAACAACGGTTTCTATGCCGCTGCAAGAGCTAACGGTACAGGAATTAATGTAACATCTGGATTTGTATCAGATGGTGCAGGTCAAACTCTTATCAAAAATATTTCAGGTCAAGAAGGCTTGAGATACGAAGGTAATATGACAAATTCCGGCTCTCAATCTGAGTTGTATAACCAAAAAGGCAACATGACTGTTGGTGGAGCAATTACAACAACAGGTAAAGGCTCAGCGGTTGTTCTAAACAAAGGTGATGGCATGACTGTAAACGGCACTATTTCAAGTGAAGAAGTGGTTCGAGTTGTTAACAAAGGTGCTAAAAAGGCAACAGTTGACAATACCAAAATTACAGCTCCTGGCAGATACTTCTGGGAACAATTGAAAAAATAATTTCGAAGTCGAAATAGATAATAGCAAAAAGGCATCTTGAAAAAGATGTCTTTTTGTATTTAACAAAAAACTCGGGTTGAGTATTCTCAGCCCGAGTTTAATATTATTGTTTAATAATGTTGTCTAATCTTACGCATTAACTAATTGTTTTGCTCTTTCTAATTGAAGAGTACAAGTTGTTACGTCGCATACGCAAGATGGTCCAAAGTATTGGATTGCACCTGGGAACAAATATCTGTCGTTTAGTGCCCAGTCTTCTCTGTTTTCTTCCAATTGTTTGAAAACAGGACCGTCAAGTTTTACCAATGCTTTTTGGATAACCGGTTTCATTTCACCGTGACGTTTTTCCATGTTCATCATCATTGTTAGAGGAATACCGCCAGCAACCCATTCAGAAGCAGGTGCTGTTAAGTTTCTAACTGATGACAAATACCCTGTTAAACCGAAATTGATTAAAGCAAAAGCGTTGAAGCCTAGTGAATAGCAGTAATCAGCATCAAAGTTTGATGGGAATGCGCATCTTCCTTCGTAACCGAAGAAGTGTGATTGTGCATTAAATTTACCGATGAATTCACCTTGAGATTTCAATTCGTCTAATCTTGTAGAAATCATTTCAATTAAAAGTTTTTCAGTTTCAATTTTAGAAACTTGTACATTTCCGTGAGGATCACGATCTGCAAGCAATTGACCTTTAATCAAAACAGGAAGTGATGCATAAACTTTTGCATTTTCAGTTTCAAGTCTGTTTTCTACAATATCAAACTTGTCACGAATTGTAGTTGCATTTACGAATTCTGAATCATTTTCCAAAGAAGCCATAATGTCGTTTAAGTTAGCAATCATTGATTTCATTTCAGGAATGAATTCAATCAAACCTTCAGGAATTACAGCAATACCAAAGTTTTTGCCGGCATTAGCACGTCTTACAATGATATCACACATGTAGTTGATAATACTTTCCAAAGACATTTTCTTTTCTTCAACTTCTTCTGAAATCAAAGTGATGTTTGGTTGAGTTTGCAAAGCAGCTTCCAAAGCTACGTGAGAAGCACTTCTACCCATGATTTTTACAAAGTGCCAGTATTTTTTAGCTGAATTTGCGTCACGTTCAATGTTTCCGATAAGTTCAGCATAAGTTTTTGTAGCTGTATCAAAACCGAAAGAAATCTCGATTTGATCATTTTTCAAGTCACCGTCAATTGTTTTAGGGCAACCGATTACTTGAATACCGGTGTTATTTTTAACAAACCATTCAGCTAAAAGAGCTGCGTTAGTATTTGAATCGTCACCACCGATAATTACAACGGCAGAGATGTTTAATTTTCTGCATACAGCAAGTGATTTTTCGAATTGTTCTTCTGTTTCAAGCTTAGTTCTACCAGAACCAATAATATCGAAACCACCGGTATTTCTGTAAGCGTCCATAAATTTATCATCAAATTCAACATATTTGCCTTCAATAATACCTGAAGGACCGCCTAAGAAACCGTATAATTTATTTGCTGAATTAGCTTGTTTCAAAGCATCGTATAAACCTGCGATTACGTTATGTCCGCCAGGTGCTTGACCACCTGAAAGGATTACACCAACGTTTCTAACTTCTGAAGCACTTGAAGATGAAGTGTGTTTAAAAGTTACAACAGGTTTTCCATAAGTGTTTTTGAATAATTCTTTAATTTGTTCTTGATCTCTAACTGATTGAGTTGCAGAACCTTCAACCATTTCTAAGCCATTAATGCCTTCTGAAAGGCTAGATGGAAGTTTTGGTTGATACTTTAATCTTTCGATTTGTAACGGTGAAAGTTTTTCCATATTTTTCTTCCTTATATTGAGTAATACCATTTACAAGTAACAGTGTACTATAAAAAAGATAAAAGTGAAACAAACTTGCAATATAACTCTACTAAAAACCGTTCTAACACTTGACAAAATCTGAAAAATCGTAAATAATATATGTGTAGGGCGAAGCCCTTAACGTGTTAAGCGCTTTGTTAAGAGCTTGCTACGCACCCTACGATTTTAGTAAATTCAATGCTACTAACAGTATGTCAAATGCTATTAGTAGCATTATTATTTTGTCAATCATAGCTATACCTCCTTCCGTTCAATTTCTACGTAAATCGTGTGTAACGGAGTTAGTATGTGCGCCCTACAAGGCAATTATAATATAGTGTTAAAATTAATGCAATATTGTTAAAAGTTCTTGGTTTTTTAAATTTATTAAACAACTTTACAATTTATTGAATAATTTTTTGAGTTTGATTATATTATGGTAAGGAATTAAGAACGAATGAAACTTAAAAACGGATTTACATATATAATACTTTTTTCTATATTAGGATTTTCGGGACTTTCAACTTTTGCGGAAGTTGTTATGCCCAGATGGAATGACTTTTGTCCTGACGGGCTAGAAAATGCAGAATACAAAGAAATCCAATGGTTTTGGCCTGAAGGTTCAAAATCAACGCAAGAAATATACAATTATTGGGCAATTAGAAGAAAAGAATTCAATAATGCCTTAAAACAGTGTAATGCAATGGACGATATTTATAAAGAAAAATGTTATGATGGTTTAAGACGAAGGCAAAAATTTTTTAATGATCAATACAAACGTGACATTCAGTTGCAACAAGTTACGCGTCAAGACTGGCGAGATTTACACGAAAAAGGTTCAAGCCCTTATATGATTAATATTTTCCAAAGATAAAAAATACTTTTTACATTGTCATATAAATGGGTTTTAAAATATTAAAGAATAGGTTTTTGGCTCAACCAATTTTGCAAACAGTTTTTTGGGGGGGGGGCTTATATGTTTATTAATAAAAAAGCATATAGCACAAACTCCACATTTATGTCTAAAAATGGTTCTGTGTGAAGACGTCAACTGTGGAGTTTGTATTTTATTTATTTTGGGATTAGTGGGCTAATTATTAGTTGTTACTTAAAACTAATTTCAAAGTAGCAAGATTTTTGATTGACAACATTGCATGTTTATTATGTTGGCTTTCAGAAATATTAAATATTCTAATAATACGTTGGATTTCTACCAAATCCTTCCAAGATTCAATCTTGTAAACGTTTTTAATAGGGTCAGAAACAACTGACATCAATGTATTTAATTCCTGTTCTTTCATAAAATCTTATCCTCTTTCCTGTATATTTATATAAAGGATTTTTTAATTCGAGAATTGCCTTTTTGGAGCAAATGAACTTAATATTTGTTTACAAAGATTGTGTTGTTGGGCTGGAAAGCCCAACCTACTTAATAAAGACGATATGACGTTAAGACGATAAGTTAGTAACTTCTTCCAATACGAACTTATCGTCCTTACGTCTTATCGATCTATCGTCCTTTATTCCTGATACAACTCCGTAATTAATGTGCAAATTTTTTAAATTAATTTTTCCTATCAACGGCTTTTTTGGCTTGTTTCCACAATTTATCATATTCCCCGAATGAGTATTCTGTTAACGGTTTTTCTGCCAACTCTTCCATTTTTCTAAAACGAGCCATGAATTTATTGTTTGCACTTATCAAGGCTTGTTCTGCGTCAATTTTATTCCAGCGAGCAAGATTTACAACTGCAAAAAGGATATCTCCGAACTCTTCTTCCATGTGCGCCTTGTCATGCTCTGCTTTCGCTTCCTTAAACTCCTCAAATTCTGAATTTATACATTCATAAAGCGTTTCTTCATCAGGCCATTCAAACCCTTGTTTTACAGCTCTTTTGCTAATTTTTTGAGCACTCATTAATGCGGATTGAGCTTTTGAAATCCCGTCCATAGCAGATTTTCGTTCTGTTTTTTCTTCTTTTTTTAATTTGTCCCAATTGTCGACTATATCTTGTGTTGAACTTACTTTTACATTTCCAAAAACATGCGGGTGACGGTGGATAAGCTTTTCATTCAAACCTTTTGCCACATCGTCAAGGTTGAAATTACCTTCATCGTCAGCGATTTGAGCATGCAAAAGTACCTGTAAAAGAACATCACCCAACTCTTCTTTCAAATTATCCATATCATCAGAATTTATTGCGTCAACCGCTTCGTAAGCTTCTTCAAGCATATTCGGTTTCAAAGTCTTGTGAGTTTGTGCCCTATCCCATTCACAACCATCAGGAGAGCGTAAAATTCTAACAGTTTCAATTAGTTTATCCAAGTTTTCATACATAACAACATATCCTCTTTTTTTAATTATTCTACATCTAACGGAGGAGAAATTCAATCAATAATCCTACAAAAGGTTGAGCCAATAATTTTTGCCTGATGATATCCTTATAATGTCGAGATTATACGAAAGGATATTTAACATGGCAAATTTATCAGTATCATCTATTCGTGAAAGAATTTTTAACACAAGCAAACACGAATCAGTAACACAGAGAAATTCATCAAATCCATTTGCAGCATCTTCTTTCAAAGGTAACGTATTAACTGCAGATGTATTTGAATCATCAGCAAAAAAATCAAACAACAACGTTAATTTCACAGGCAAACTAAAAGCAAGTGCATTGGTTGGCTCAATTTCAGGAATTGGCGAAAGATTTCAACACGCAATCAATTCGGTTGTAGCATTTGGAAACAGAGTAAAAGAAAATGTTGTAAACGGTTGGAACAAATTGAACAGTATTGAAATTTCTTTCACTCCTGCAAAAGACAAAGCTGTTTCTATGTACAATTCAGCAAAAGAAATTTTAGGAACATCTGTTACAGATTTAGTTTCTTCTAAAACGTCAGCAAGATCAGTTGCTAAGATGGAAGACATGGTAATGGCAAGACAAATGTTTGCGGACAGCGTTTCAGCTTGGGAAGCTGCTGTATAGTTGGAGGTTTGACAAATGGTAGAAAAAAGAATAGTAAAAGACGTAACAAATATTATTGATGGTTTGGGCAGAAATACAAACCCTGAAACTATCGCTATTTTGGAAGATGTTGGAACAAACTCAAAAGTTGACGCTATCAGAGAAATGACATCTCGTGCTTTGGTTAAGAAAAATATGCACGATTCTTTGAAAGTAGTTATTACGAACAAAGGAAAAGGCATTAACGATATGTCAACAGTTGTTGCAATGAGCACAATCAATGAATTATTGTCATTGAACGACAAATCAGAAGCAATGAAAATTTTGGAAGAAACTGTTGATCAAAACTCTGACGAAGAAGTTAGAGATAACGCTCGTTCAGTAAAAGCTTTGATGGCACTTTCATAGATTGAAAGTAAATATATAAATTTGCCAGATTTTATATATTGAACATACCCCTTTAAAAAGACTCCGTTCGGAGTCTTTTTTATATTGCAACTTTTGATTGAAATCTTTTGTAATAATGCATCTGGAAAGGTAAGACGTGAAACAGCTAAGTAAAACAGTCTTTATGCCGCGAACAGTTCCTGTATTGTTAAGTTACTAGGTTTTAACATAATTGCAAAAAAAATCGTTGAAACTGTTCAACGATAATGTATTGTTCATTTTATTTTTGCTATCCCAAATCTCGGCAGCCAATCTTCAACTGCGGGGGCAATATCAACCTATACTGTTGATATCAATCTGCAACAAAACCATTTTGGTAAAATTTCACCAATTTTGCAAGATGCCATTCTCTTGCACTTATATCATCTATGCGGTTTTGAATATCTTCTAACTCAGCCAAAAGTGTCGTCATATCTTTGCGTTGCACCATCGGCTGTTCAAAATGCTCCTCGTCCTCACACCAAGCGAGTGGAAAACAATTATTTTCAAAAAGTTCTTTTTCGTTCATAAGATACACTCCTTCACTTCGGTAGGCAGGGGATTTTACCCCCTACCACCGACAAATCTCTAATCAACAGCTATAAAAATTTCGCCAAAGCCTCACTTCTAATAAAAAAGGATAAGCCTCTATGCTTCTGTGGTTCCTTTTTTCTGGTTTTGTGTAATGAATTCATGAATCATATCCACTAAATCAAAATTACCGTATTTAAATGTGTAAGGTTGGTTTGAATATTCACTGTCAGAAATCCTCTGCAATTCTTGAACTTGTTTGTAATCCATAGAATTGAAATTAAAACTTGTCATTTCACCATAATCTAACATCAAATCTTCCATATCCTGAAATTTTTCTTCGTTCATGAGTACACACTCCTTATTAACTTCTAGTAACAAATTTTATATCGGAATGTTTTGCAAAAAACTTTAAGGATTTAAAAGGTTTTGTTACATTTGTTTACAAGTTTTGGAAAAATTTCTTTTAATTGTTTTTTGTGTATTGAAAAGGTCGGTATTTTAGCCGACCTTTCTTGTTAAGAATTAGCATATAATAGGGTCTGAAATTTTTGAAAGTTCTTTTCTAAGTTCTGAAATTTTCTTGTTGTAATACTCTAACCAAGTAACATCGAGTTCCATCATTGAAGGTTCTGCAAGAGCTCTGATGCGTTTTAAGTCCAATACGTCAAGTTCTTCAAGAATTTCTTTTTTTCTTATTTCATTTTGAATATTTAATTGTTTTATTTTGGCTTCCATTTCAGATAATTTTTGCCATTTTCCCATACTATAATTGTATTTGTTTTCATCAACCGCAATTACGTTGTTTTCAAAAAGAATTATCCGTTTCCCGTTATTTTGATCGTTTAAAAGCTCATTCCAATATTTGTCAGAGATTTCAATTGCTCCGTCAAATTTGTTAACATAAAACCCAAAGTCTTTATTATTTTTGGTTCCATAATATTTCATTATTTATATTTCTCCTTTTTTATATTTTAATATCCGATTGCAATCCAGTTCATGCCACCAAAAACGCCCATACTTCCTATTCCAAATCCGGTAAGACTTTGAGCCGTAATCCCGGTATCACTTTTGGTATAAGCACTAGACCAACCTTGTTTTGCAAAAACCGGTGTTGCAACTGTTGTAAATGCGATAGGATATGTAATAGCAGATTGTGTTAGGCAACCCCATTGAATTATAATTCCATTCGGCAATTTTATATAACCGGGATTGGCGCAGTTGTATTCACCTATAATTGTAGACCATTTTGTCCAAGTATCTGTATAATTTCTTGTATAAATTTCGCCATTATATCCATCACAAAACCAAATTTGTTTTATAACAGATTTGGAATCTCCTGTAACAATAAGCATACCGGAAGTTCCGATAGGAATATTGGCAGGGGTTACTGTTGCCGTAAAGACGTATACTCCTTTGGTTTTGTAATTGTCGAGGTCGGTGTCGGAATCTGTTACTGTGTGTTCCGTTATTAAGTCTGTTTTGTTTGCTTTTTCGGATAGTATTGAATTGATTTCTTTTACGTCGTTTGACTGTGCTGATTTGTTTTCATCAATTTTATCGGCTAACGCAATAAAATTAGCATTAACTTCATCGGCACGAGCTTTTGTCCCCGGAGAAAAAGAATATGGTATCATCGAATTAGTCATTTTTATTCCTTTCTTTAAAGACTAATTTGATGAATATGTGATTAAAAGCGTTTGATAATCAATTATATCACGTGTTTGCAAAATCTGTCAATCTTGTGCTAAAATCAAAGTATGGCAATCGGTGTTGATATAGAAGATATTGAAAGATTTAAAGATAAGTCAGAAGCTTTTCTTAATCGTATTTTTACGACTTTGGAACTTGAATACTGTCACAAATTTAAGCACCCTGAGAGTCATTTAGCTGCTCGTTTTTGTGCGAAAGAAGCTGTTGTAAAAGCTTTGACGGCTCTTAATGTTTTGGATATTTCATATAACGAAATTGAAGTTTTTCATAACGAAAATAAATGTCCTCAAATTCGCATTTTAAAAAAGCTAGAAAAAGAAATTTGTTTTCAAGTTAGTTTGTCGCATGATCATACAAAAGCTATTGCTTTTGTTACAGCGGAGATTATTTTTACAAAATAGCAGGTCGTTTTTATAAAATATTTGCGATTGTATCTTATTTCTTATATGATTATGTAGAAAGAGATAATATTGAGGCAAAAAAAATGGGCGAAATTAAATTTGGAACAGACGGCTGGAGAGCAGTTGTCGGAAAAGATTTTAACGAAGAAAATGTTAGAACTGTAATAAAAGCTATTGGGAAATATGTTTATGACAATTTTGGCACTGATAAAAAAATTATTGTAGGCTATGATCCTCGCAATATGGCATTGGAATTTGCGGAGCAAACAGCCGAACAGCTGGCGGAATACGGGTTTAGTGTACTTTTGTCAAATAAAGTTATTCCAACTCCTGTACTTGCATACAATGCAAAACACCTTAACGCTTGTGCTGTAATGTTTACAGCTTCACATAATCCGCCTGAATATTTAGGGATAAAATTTATTCCGGACTATGCAGGGCCTGCAACTTCTGAGATTACGGACGAATTAATGTATAATCTTCATGCAAACTTTAAGTTGCAAGGTGGCGGGCATGTTGCTAAATACAATTTTGCACCTGATTATTTTGCACATATTGAAAAACTGATTGATTTCAAAAAAATTAAAACTTTGAATAAAAATATAATTTTTGATGGGCTGTATGCCGCAAGTATCGGCTATTTCGATAAGTTGCTGGAAATTCATGGGATTGAGTTTGAAAGTCTTCACATGTTCCACGACGTGAACTTTGGCGGTGGTATGCCAGAGCCAAAACCTAAATATTTAAAAGAATTGATAGAAAAAGTTAAATCGACTCCGAATTCTGTTGGCTTTGCAAACGATGGTGATTCTGACCGGTTTGGGGCTATTAACGAAGAAGGAGAATATGTTTCGCCAAACGAAATTATCTCGATATTGCTGATGCATTTGAAAAAGCACAAAAATTATGAAGGCTCCCTTGTAAAAACAGTAGGGGCAAGTCTTTTGCTAAACAAAGTTGCCGAGAAACTTGGTGTTGATGTGGTTGAAACTGCTGTTGGATTTAAGCACGTCGGGGAAGCTATGCGAAAATTTAATCCGATTATCGGCGGAGAGGAATCAGGCGGATTGAGTATCCAAGGACATATTCCGGAGAAAGACGGTATTCTGGCTAATTTACTGATTTTGGAAGCTATGGCTTATGAAAATAAAGCTCTTGTTCAACTTCAAAAAGATTTATATGATTTTGTAGGTTGCAAATTCTACAATGATAGGATTGACAAACGTCTTGAAAATGTTGAAGAAATTAAGCCGGTGCTTGAAGAATATAAGAATAAAAAGTCAATTGGCGATTTTGTTGTGAAAAATATTGACACCAAAGATGGTGTAAAGCTTTATTTTGATGATAATTCAAGTTGGGTGTTGGTTCGCCCGAGCGGAACAGAGCCGTTGTTGAGAATTTATTTTGAAAGCGACAGTGTTGAAAAATTGGAAAAATTAAGAAACTTACTTTAATTGCAACATCAACAAAAATAAAAAATATTAACAAATGTAAACGCTGAAAAGGCTTGATATATCAAGATTTTTCAAGAATATTTTTGTTTTTTATGCTTAAACTAGCAAGTAAAAACATGTTCTTGATTTATATACATGCAAAGTGTAGAAATAGGAGGTTAAATACCAAAAATGGAAGTTAAAGCAATTAGTACCCCGAATTTTAACGGTCGTAATGACAAACAAATTATTAGTAGAAAAAATCAAGAAAATAATACTTACCCTCAAATAGATTCAACAGTTGACAAAAGAACAGCAAAAGCTATGCGTAATATGATTTTTGGCTTAATGGCATTAGGAGCATCAGCAGGTGCTGTTTCAAGTTGTGATGATTTGACATCTGCTTCTGCGTCGGCAAGTGCATCAGCTTGGGCTTGGTCAATCGGTGGAAATTGCCATCACCACGATACTGTAACAATAGTTAAACGCGATACAATTAATAAGACAGATACAATAATTCACACAGTTATTCAACCTATTTATGTAAAAGATTATCCGTTCCATATTGGTGATTCTTTGATTGATCAAGGGCGAAACATTGGCGTTCCGGTTGATGGACCTATTCCTGACGGTTCAAACAATGTTGTTTATGTAGGCTCAAAGGCTCACAACCGTTACGATAACAAGTTCTATGAATCAATGGTTGACAGTGTTGGCACAAATAAACGAGAATTGTCTCTTGTAAGTAAAATTGTTGATATGTACGATGAAGGAAAACCAAAAACAACTTATATGAAAACTGTTGTAACAGATGTTCCGGGCAAAGGTATCAAATTGACAAGATACGTTGCTGACACAGATAAAAAACCGACTGATAAAGAAGAATATTTGTGGAATTACGCAGGTTATGAAGTTCGCACAAACGGTAGAAATGGCAAACGCAACACCCGTTCAATCTTTGACAATGCCGGAAATCTTGTCTACAAAGGCGACTTCCAAAAAGGCGAAGATCAAGGTTCATTCCTATATGGTTCTTTAATCTATGATCCGGAAACAGGTGACGTAATTACTGACGACAAGGGCAACCCTGAATTCGCTCAATACGACTTTGACCAAGCTGTAATTTATTCAGATTTTGTAAAAAAACAAGAATTCAAAAACCCTGGTTGGTTTTACGGCGAATAACTAAAAAGCTTATAATCACTTTCTACACAACATAAAACAAGGCTTGCATCGACTCGGCTCCTTTCTAATTAATGTCGGTGCAAGTTTTTTATGCTATAATCTTTTTAATACAGGAGAACAAATATGTCAGGATTGGAAAAATTAATAGAAGTCGCTCGTGGAAAGCAAAAAGCAGATTTAGTTATAAAAAATGCAAATATAATCAATGTTTTGTCAGAAGAAATTCATAAAGGTGATATCGCCATCTGTGACGGTATAATCGCTGGTGTTGGTGAAAATTACGAGGGAGAAAAAGAAATTGATGCAGAAGGTTCTTATGTTTGCCCTGCGTTTATTGACGGACACGTTCATTTGGAAAGTTCAATGGTTCTTCCTTGTGAGTTTGCAAAAGCTGTCGTTCCTTGCGGTACAACAACCGTAATCATTGACCCGCACGAGATTTCAAACGTTCTCGGACTTCATGGTATCAGCTATATGCACGAAGCTGTTAAAAATCTTCCGCTTGATGTCTATACAATGCTTCCGTCTTGCGTTCCTGCAACTCCTTATGAAACATCTGGTTTCGATTTGAACAGTTACGACTTAGCCTTGCTGATTGACAGTCCTTGGGTTCTCGGAATTGCTGAAATGATGAACTATTCAGGGCTTTTAAATCTTGACAAAACTGTTCTTGCAAAACTTGATTTGGCTCGTTCAAAAGGTAAAAGAATTGACGGGCATGCTCCGTTTTTGAGCGGAAAAGATTTGTGTGCCTACATTGCAAGTGGCGTAAAATCAGACCACGAGTGCACAACACCTGCTGAGGCTATCGAAAAAATTCGCCTCGGAATGTACATTATGATTAGAGAAGGTACTGCCGCAAAAGATTTGGACGCATTAATTCCCGTTTTGAAAGAAAAAAATACAAGAAAATGCGTTTTCGTGACTGACGATAGACACCCGAAAGACTTAAAAGTTCATATTAACGATATGGTTAGACGTGCTGTTGACGCCGGTGTTGATATCGTGAAAGCTGTTCAAATCGGAAGTTTGAACACTGCGGAATACTTTGGACTTAAAAATCAAGGTGCAATCGCACCGGGCTATAAGGCAGATATGCTGATTATGCCTGATTTAAAGACGTTTAAACCTGAAATCGTAATTAAAGATGGGAAAATTGCTGCTGAAAACGGAAAACTTTTACAAAGTGTTGAAGAGTTTGAAAAGCCATCTATCAGAAGTTCTATCAACGTTCATTGGATTGTTCCAAAAGATTTTGAGATTAAAGGGACTTCAAAATTTGTAAACACGATTGAGATAATTCCGCATCAGCTTGTGACAAAATCGTCTGTTTGCGAGGCGAAGTTTGAAAACGGACTCTTGGAAAGCAATGTAGATGAAGATGTCTTGAAAATTATTGTAATGGAACGTCACAGAGCGACCGGAAACATTGGAAAAGGCTTTGTAAAAGGCTTTAATCTTAAATCAGGAGCAATTGCATCGACTGTTGCACACGATTCGCACAATATGATTATTATTGGAACAAACGACAAGGATATGTACACTGCGGCGGTTGAACTTGTGAAAATGCAAGGTGGTAAAGTTGTTGTGAAAGATGGAAAAGTTGTTGCAAAACTTCCGTTGCCGATTGCAGGTTTGATTTCTGATCAATGTATCGAATACGTTCTTCAACACTGTGAAGATTTAAACAGTGCTGTAAAATCGCTAGGTTGTACGCTTGATGATGCGTTTATGACTATGGGATTTTTGTCATTGCCTGTAATTCCTGAATTAAAAATTACTGACAAAGGCTTGTTTAGTACGAAAAAATGGGATTTTATAGAAATTAATGCAGATAATTAAAACGCTTGATTTCTAAGATAAAATCGTTTTAAAAACGTAAATAATGGAATCGTGGAATATTAGAAGAGTAGAAGAGTAGAAGTTGAGCTTCTTTTTGCTACTTTAACCGGTCAATTAAAATCGGGTATATAAAATAAATAATTATTTTTAGAAAGAATTATTGACAATAAAATGTTATTGTATATAATAGAGAAG
>CAKUZO010000034.1 GCA_934717895.1 uncultured Candidatus Melainabacteria bacterium
AAATAATCAATCCGTTTTTCAAAAGCATAACGAGGACTGTTCGCATCTCGCTCTAATCGTTGATTAAAGATATGCAATGTTCCATCAGACAACCAAACATTTTTTCCGCCATTCGGCTCCAACGGTGAGCCTGTAAAGCCCATTATTACCATATCCCAATCAAGAGATGCCATAAGTTTATTAACAAGTGAATTAAACTCTATCGGCTTGAAATTCACCTTCATTCCCAAATCTTCAAGATCCTGCTTAACCATTACTCCAATTGCTTCACGCTCAGTGTTTCCGGCATTTGTGTATAAATCAAATTCAACATGATTACCAAATTTATCAATCAAATGCCCCGCTTTATCCCACGTAAAACCGGATTTTTTCAACAATTCTTTTGATTTTTCTATGTTTTTGTCATAAGGTTTCAGTTTTTTATTCAAAAATATAGAATTTAATGTTTCCGGCGTAAATAGCGGATATCCAAGCCCGTTTGCGATATTGAAAACCATATTTTTTCTATCTATTGCATAATCAACCGCTTGTCTAAAATTTTTATCCTGAAACCAAACTTGCTTTTTCTGATCGACGTAATACTTGCCTTTTTCGTTTTTGCGGTTGTTCATATTCATCGACAAATACATCGTTCCGGTATCAGGCCCGATATTAAAAACACTAAAATTAGAATGTTTTTCCATTTCTTTAAATCGAGCTACATTTGCACCTTGCAAACTAATTTCGTCAAGCTCTCCGCCCTCAAACTTCAAAACCTGATTGTTTATATCTCCGACGATTAAGTAAACCAATTTATCCAAATAAGGCAAATTTTTACCGTCTTTGTTGATTTCATAGTAATTCGGATTGCGTTCAAAAACCACGCGCTGCGCGGGCACATATTCTTTTAGGCGAAACGCCCCTGAGGTTACAAATTCTTTCGGGTTTGTATTAGTAGACAAAAATCCGTCAAAATACTCTCTGCCTCGACTTACAGCCGGTTGAAAAATATGTTTTGGCGCAATAGGTGATGAAAGCATTCTCAAAAACGGAGCAAACGGTTCCGGCGTTACAAATTTTACAGTATAATCATCAATTTTTTCAACAGTCGGAAGTTTGCCGTCAATCATCACAGAATCCCTTGTTGATGTATTTCCAAACCCGTCAAAAATAATGTTTTGCCAAGTAAACACAACATCGTCAGCCGTAATCGGTTTTCCGTCTGACCATTTCAATCCATGACGAAGATTTACGATATATTCTTTGCCGTTAACACTAAAAGATTTTGCTAGTTTCGGAATAGTCTTGCCCGTAACAACATCTGTTGTTACAAGCCCGTCATACATTATTTCAGACATTTGAGCTGAAATGTTATCTTTTGTATTAAACGGGTTGAATGTTTTCGGGCCTTCGCCAATAGTTGAAGAAACAAAAGTTCCGCCGAATTTCCCAACTTCGACTTGCGATTGCAAATAATCTACACCATTAATAGTAACATTTTTCGGGATAGGGTAATTTGCATCAACCACATTAGCTTTTGGACGTAAAACAGGTTTGTCAGAGGTTGGTAAATCGCGTCTTATGCAAGCCTTGCCCAACCCTAAAATCATTAACAAAACTAAGATAATCAATATAACCCGTTTCATATTTTTAGGATAACATAAAAACAAATTTTGTTTATAGCCCGAGTATGGAATTTACTAATTATTAACGCATTAAAACATAAAAAAAACCACTCACAAGTGAGTGGGTCGTTTTCTGCATCCTAATGGTCTCTTTTAGTGTTTATTATTTAGGAGTTTATATGTTTTTGGGGTTAATGAATCTATTTATATTTAGTGTTTCGACTACACTTAAATCTTACTCAATTATTATTGCATATAACATTTTAAAAGTCAATACAGGTATTTAATAAAATTTTTCAAATCCGTAAAACCCCAATATAGTGTACATTTTACACTTTACAAAACTTAATAAAATGTTTAATAATCATTTTTTATGGGAATTATATAATGCCGAAGGATATATTAACTTTTGTAAACGATGTGTTATACAAAAAAGCAATTATTGAAACAATATATACTTTATATATATAAGAGTATAAAATAGGAAAACATTATGTCAATACTTTCAGCAATCAAAGGTTATAGCCCATTAGATGCTATTAATTCGTATAGTAAAACTAATAATCGTATTGCCGAGGGCATAGATCCGGAAGCACAAAAATCTTGGGTTGGCGCTCGACAGGGACTCGGAATTGGCTTTTTCTGCTTCGCAGGAGAAGGCCAAGTAAATGGAATGCCGCCGGCCCAATATGATGAATTTAACCAAGAAGTACCAAGAACACTAGATTTATTCGCTTAAACAAATTAAAAGGATAAAAACAATGGCTTACAATCAAGGCGGAATAAAACCAGTCGAAGGAGCACAACCTCCAACAACTTCCGCAATTGAAAAAATTACATTACAAAACTACGACTCAAACCCTGCACGAGTAAACACACCACAAAATCAAAATTCTTTTTTATCTTTGACAGGGCACAAATTGAGCGCTAATTTTGATGCCAAAACCTTAGATTTCAAATTTAACGACGGCGCCGGAACGGTTGGAATGAATCCTTTCTTCCAAGCACCAGCAACCGCAACAAAAATATTCACAGCATAAAAAATCCGAAACAAATATTATGTCTCGGATTTCTTTATTTTTAAGTTATTTACAAACTATACAGCAGCTTTTGATTTTGATTTTTCAATACAATCAATCAATGTTGAAGCAATTGTTCTTTGTTCTTCTTCTGTCAATTCAGGGAACATTGGAAGAGAAATAACCATTTCTGTATTCTTTTCAGAAACAGGTAAAGAACCTTTACCAACACCCAAGTATTCGTGAACTTTTTGCAAGTGCAAAGGAATAGGGTAATAAAGCATTGCACCAATTCCACGTTCTTGCAACATTTTGTGAACTTCGTCACGGTTAGGAATTTTTACTGTATATTGGTGGTAAACACAATATGTATCGTCCAATTCAGCCGGAGTTTGAATATCTGCACAGTCTTTGAACAATTCATTGTAATAATAAGCGTGTTTACGTCTAGCTTCGTTCCAATCTTTAATGTGAGGAAGTTTAACTCTCAAAATAGCTGCTTGAATTTCGTCAAGACGGCTGTTTACACCGATTTCATCGTGGTGATAACGAACAGCACCACCGTGGTTTCTTAGAGCAACAACTCTATCACGAAGTTTTTCGTCGCTAGTCATAATAAGACCGCCATCGCCCATACCGCCTAAGTTTTTAGTCGGATAGAAGCTCAAACAACCGAAATCACCGAATGTACCAACCATTTTACCTTTGTACAAAGCACCAACAGCTTGGCAGCAGTCTTCAATTACGTGCAAATTATGTTTTTTAGCAACAGCCATAATAGCGTCCATATCACAAGGTTGACCATATAGGTGAACCGGAATAATAGCCTTTGTTCTAGGTGTAATTGCAGCTTCTAATTTTGAAGCGTCAAGATTAAATGTATTTTCATCAATATCAACGAAAACAGGTTTTGCACCAACGATACCTATTGCTTCTGTTGTTGCAACGAATGTAAATGCAACAGTGATAACTTCATCACCCGCACCAATATTTAATGCACGCAAAGCCAAGTGCAAAGCATCAGTACCTGAGTTTAAGCCAACTGTATACTTACAACCATAAAAATCTGCCATTTCTTGTTCGAAAGCCTTTGTATTCGGTCCAAGAATATAAGAACCTGAACGTAAAACTTCGCATACTGCTTTTTCAACTTCTGAGCCAATAGTAGCATATTGACGTTTTGAATCTAAAATAGGTATCATGTTAAATCTCCTTTTCTACCCTTTTTATGAATAATAAATAAAATTTTCAAACCATGCCGGAAACATTTCCGACCTTTCTCTCTATATATAGTTTAGCACAACAAAATCGCATCTTTACATAAGCTTAATAAGTTAAATTAAAGCTTAAAGCGCTTCAAGAGCGGCGATTTTCATATCCTTGAAATCAGGAGTTTGTCCAAACCAAATTTCTTGTGCCGCAACTGCCTGATATATAAGCATATCAAGTCCTGTAATAGTTCTAAGTCCGAGTTTTTCGGCACAACGTATGAGAACAGTTTTTTTAGGATTATAAATCACATCATAAACAACCGCGTCACGCGACATTGTTGCCAACGCCTTCTCGTCAACCGGCATCATATCGCCGGCTTTACCAAGCATTCCGATAGGAGTGGTGTTTACAAGCATCGAAAAATCTTTGAGATTTCGGATATTTTCAATCTGATAAACATTAAATTCAATAGATGGGAATTTTCGTCTTACATAATTCATCAAATCAATCGAATTCGGGATATTTCTTGTAAAAAACGCAATTTCGCGAACTCGACATTCCGCAAGTGCAACACAAGCTGCATGTGCAGCTCCGCCTGTTCCTAGAATCGCAACACTTTTACCTCTGACATCGATATCTTTCGGAATAGCTCTTTTAAAGCCGATGACATCGGTATTATACGCCTTCAAAGACTTGTCAGGTTCTATATAAATCGTATTGACAGCACGCGCCAAATCCGCATATTTATCAACTTCGTTCACAAATAGCGAAATAGGCAATTTCAACGGAATTGTTACGTTAAATCCCTTATACCCACTGCCTTTTAAGAATTTAACTCTATCAACAAGTGTATCTGGCGGAGTTTCTAAAATATCGTAAGTTGCCTGAATGCCAAGACTTTTGAAGCCTGCTTCATGAATAACTTTTGACAACGAATGCCCCAAAGGATAGCCGATTAGCCCAAACTTATTTTCTCTATTATCAGGAATTTCAGGTTTTTTAGGTTGGTTAATCGGGCTGCTTGAATATTTTGGCGGTTCTGTCATTTTTGAAGGTCCAAAAATATATGACGGAACTTCTGTTTTAACCGTTTCTTGCCTCATGCCGGAATATTCAACATGTTGTGGAATTTGTTCCGATTGTTGAACTTGTTCATACTGCGACGTTGGCTGCTGTGGTTGAACCGATTGAACAAATTGCGATTGCGAACTTGTATTAAATTGTGTTGTCGGTTGTTGCAACGGCATTTGAGTTTGTTGAGTTTGTTGTTGAGCCAATTGTTCCTGAATAGTTTGTTGAACATATTGAGGCTGTGAATAATATTGAGTTTGCGACTGTGATGCAAACTGCGATTGCGATTGAGCAACTTGGGGTTGTGTTTGATACTGAGTTTGCTCAGACAGTGGGTATTGTGGTTGCGGAGCAGGTAGAGGCTGAACGCTCGGTTGAGTATAATTTGACGAAACCGATGATTGAGTCGCAACAGGTGTAGTCTGAGAAGTTGAAGTTGTTGCTGTTTCTTTTACGGGCGAAGAAGTCCCTTGTGCTTTCAATTCTTCAACTGTTATTCCTAATTTTTTTGCTTTCTTTGCTAAATATCGTTCATACAATTCCGGATTCATTTTTATAAATTCCTTTTAGTAATTTTGCTGTTGGGCTGGCACCCCTAAACCTACAACCTCGTATTAAACAATTAAATCGTCGGCATAGCAATGCCGACCTACGGCAATTATTCAGTAGCTTCTGTTTTTTCTGAAACTTCTTCTGCCTCTCTCTTGTAATTGCATTTCATACTAGAACATGCAATCACAGTACCTTTTTTCAGAACTTTTTTCACAAGCAATGAACCACATTCAGGACATTTTTCACCAGTCGGCTCATTCCAGAGTGTGAAATCACAATTCGGATACTTATCGCAACCGTAAAAAACAGTTCCTCGTTTAGATTTTCTCTCAACGATTGTGCCTTCACCACATTTTGGGCACTTAACACCTGTTGATTTACGGAAAGGCTTTCTGTGTTTGCATTCTGCGTTCGTACATTCCATATATTTACCATAAGGTCCGTATTTGAAAATCATATCAGAACCGCATTTTTCGCATTTTTCTTCGCAAACCTCAGGTTCTTTTGCCTGTCCTTCCTCAGAACTTTCTTCCGACAAAGCATTCAATGACATCATTGTTTTGCAATCAGGATATCCTGAACAGCCTAAGAATTGAGTGCCGAATTTGCTTGTTCTTAAAACCATAGGTTTTCCACAATTAGGACACTTAATTTTACTTTCAATTCTAACTCTTTCGCCTGTTTGAAGCGCTTTATTAACCTCTTCAATAAACGGAGTATAAAAATCTTGCAAAACATTTTCCCAAACAGCTTTTTTCTCGGCTATATCATCAAGTTTTGTTTCCATGCCGGCAGTAAATTTATAATCCATAATATCTGCAAATTGAGCACAGAGTTGTTTTGAAACAGTTCTTCCCAAAAGCGTCGGGTGGAGTGCTTTATCCTTTTTCTCAACATACTTACGAGTTTGAATTACGGTAATAATCGTTGCATATGTTGACGGACGTCCGATGCCGTGTTCTTCCAAAGCTTTAACCAAAGACGCTTCATTATATCTTGGAGGCGGTTGAGTAAAGTGTTGTTTTGGCTCGACTTTACGGCATTTTACTTTGTCACCCTGTTCCAAATCAGGGATTTTTGCCTCGTCTTTTGCCTCATCTTCTTCCGCATCGTTATAAACCTTCAAAAAGCCGTCAAATGTAACTTTGCTGGTTCCAGCTTTTAAAGTATAATCTCCGGCAGAAATTTCAATAGTTTTGTTTGCAACTTCGGCAGCTGTCATCTGAGATGACATAAATTTTTCCCAAATCAATTTGTATAATTTGTACTGATCGTTGTCCAAATATTTTTTGATACTGTCAGGAGTTCTTTCAGGATACGACGGTCTGATAGCTTCGTGCGCGTCTTGAACATTTTGTTTGCCTTTAACATAAACATTAGGTTTTTCAGGATAATATTTTTCACCATAGTTATTGGTAATATAATCCTTTGCCATTGCCTGTGCATCATCAGAAACCCTTACACTATCGGTTCTCATATAGGTAATCAAACCGACCGGAGTACCGTCAATTTCCATACCTTCATAGAGTTTTTGGGCAACTTGCATTGTCTTTTGAACACCAAAACCAAGTTTTGAACTTGCAGCCCTTTGCATGGTAGATGTAATAAAAGGCGCTGTCGGCTTGCGTTTTGTAGATTTTTTCGTAACTTTACTAATATCAAACTCTTCCGGATAATTTGTCAAAAAGTCAACGATTTTTTGAGCTTCATCTTTATTTTTGATAGTTTTTTCAACAGCTTTTCCCTTAATTTTGGAAAGTTCTGCATCAAAAAGTTTTCCATCTTTATCAAAATTAGCGTGGATTGACCAGTATTCTTGCGGAACAAAAGCTTCAATTTCGTCTTCTCTTTCGCAAATCATTCGCAATGCAACAGACTGAACACGTCCTGCTGACAAATTTCTGTTACCAATCTGTTTCCAAAGCACAGGACTAAGTTTGTAACCTACAAGTTTATCCAAAATCTGACGTGTTTGTTGTGCCTTAACCATATCCATATCAATGTTTCGTGGATTTTCTACGGAATGTTTGACAGCTTTTGGCGTAATTTCGTTAAACACAATTCTCGAAATCTTTTCATCTGGCACTTTCAAAATCTGACGAACGTGCCACGCAATCGCTTCTCCCTCACGGTCGGGGTCGGAAGCAAGGTAAACACGATCAACTTTTTTTGCCATATCATTTAATTTTTTTACAACATTTTGTTTCCCCGGGATAACCTCAAACTTCGGCGTAAAGTGGTTTTCCACATCAAAGCCCAAATTTTGCGTAGACGGATCTTTTGTCGGTAAGTTTCTAACATGCCCGTAACTCGCCTCAATCTGGTACCCGTCGCCTAAAATCTTACGAATAGTCTTAGATTTTGCAGGTGACTCAACTATAACTAATGATTTTTCTTTTTTCTCAGCTGTTTTTGCCATTTTATACCACTCTCTTGTATCTATCCCCGTCAACTTGTTTAATTATGCCTTTAAGCTCCATCGTTGTCAAGTACATCAGCAAATTGTCAATACTGATTTTCGTAAAAGCTTGAAGTTCGTCAACGCTTTTTTCTTCAATTTCTAAGGTTTCATAAATAACTTTTTCATCTTCACTCAACTCTGGCAGATTAAACAAATTCTGTTGCTCAATTTTTATTTCCCAGTTTAGAGCTTCCAAAATATCATCGGCACAAGTTACAAGTGTTGCCCCATTTTTAAGCAACTTATAAATTCCTTGCGTATTCGGATTTGTAATAAGTCCCGGAATACACATCAATTCCCTGCCTTGTTCAAGCGTCAAATTCGCCGTAATTAGTGCTCCGCTTTTCAAAGATGCTTCTGCAACCAGTGTTCCGTAAGAAAGCCCTGAAACGATTCTATTTCTCTGAGGAAATCTGAATTTTATCGGTTGAAAAGTCGGATAGTATTCTGAAAGCACAGCACCACAACCATTTTCAATTCTTTTATAAAGTTCTTTATTTGAAGCAGGATAGGTAAAATCAAAACCACTTGCAATTACACCCAAAGTTTTCAACCCGTTATCCAAAGCCGCGATATGTGCTGTTGTATCAATTCCGGAAGCCAAACCTGAAACTATACAAATATCCGTTCCACCGAGTTCTGAAATAATCTTTGTTAGTGCCTCTTTAGCATAACTCGTCGCCCTTCTTGAGCCCACAACTGCCAATGTTTTATCCAAATTGCAATCAAACAAATTGCCCTTATAATAAAGAACAGATGGCGGATTATCAATATTTCTCAACATTTGCGGATATTTTTCATCTTCAAATGTTAGAAAATTTACTCCTCTATCAACAACAGCCTGATAAACTTTATCAATATCAACTTTATCTCTCAGGCGAAGAAAGTTTTCAGCCTTTTTTACGCTCAAACCGTCAATTACAGATAAATCCGTCGCATTAAAAGCTTTTTCAATATCGCCAAAATAATTGTACAGCCTTTGAATAAAAGAACTGTCAATTTCTTCTATTGATGATAAAGCAACCCAGAATTTACGCATTTTGTTTTTTCTTTATTCTTTCTATTAACTCTTGAATTTTTTCCTTTTCTTCATCAGCAATATCAAGGCTTGTATAATCTTCAAAATACTCGATAGCATCTTCAAAATCGCCTCTTGCAAAGAACAATATCCCTGCTTTTTTGTATGCAGGTGCAAAAGCATCATTTCTCGCAATTGCTTTTAAATAATTTGAAAGAGCTTTATCTATTTCGTCATTAGCCTCGTAAGCTTCTCCCAAATAGTAGTAAATCCAAGGGTTTTCGCTTTTATATTCTAATACATTTTCAAAATTTTCGATAGCACTTGCATAATCGCCCAATTCAAAATGTACTCTGCCTAAATCATAGTAAACATCATAGTTGTCAGGTTGTTTTTCCAAAATATTTTCCAACTCATCAATTGCCAAGTCCATTCTTGAATCTTCCATATAAAATCTTGCAAGATAGTGACGCAAAACAAGGTTATCTGGAATTTCAGAAATTCCACGAGTAACAAGCTCAATTCCTTTCCACATCTGTTTTTGACGATAATAAATATCTGCAAGGTTTATATAAATTTGTGGCAATTTCGGGTTTAACTCTTCTGCTCGCAAATAATATTTTTCTGCCTGATCATCATCTGCCAAATTGGCATAACAAAGAGCTATGTTGTTGTATAATTCCGCATTTTCAGGGCATTCCTCTAACACGATACTAAACGCATCAATTGCCTTTTGGTATTCGCCTTTGCTATAAAGTTCCAGTGCTTCATCTACTTTTTTATTACTCATAATTATAATCCTAAACCAATTCCACTATCGCTATCGCCGTTGTCACCTGAACCGATATTTTTAATAACAGTTCGGGTATTTCCATCTGCATGGAAGTCTTTCGGCTTCATTGTCATTTTAATTTTGTCTGCATAAATCGTTCTTACACCTTGTGTAATACTTGATCTTCCGGAGAAATAAACTTCATTAGGTTTTCCTTCTTTGTTCGGGTATACCGTAATTTTTGGACCAACCGCATAATAATCATCGTACCAAACTCGAACATTACCTGACGCATTAAAAATACTCTTTTCTTGTGCGTATTCTTGGCGTCTTGATTTCAAAACAAGAGTCGTGCCATTGTCCATAATAGCCTTAGATGTAGTGTTTCCGGTAGCTGTCAAAACTTTTGTTACGGTATCATAATAAAACTTATCAGCATAAGATTCATTTCCTTGTTGCTTAATCTTTGCATTTCCGATAAGTTCAATATCTTTCAAATCGCCGTTTTTATCAGTTCTAACTTTTGCTTTATCAGATAAAGTATCAAGCTCTTTGTATTTAATAGTAACAGAGCCGGTTGCAGTCATAATTCCTGTTTTTGTATCGTATTCTTGCTCATCAGCGTTAATTACAACCACAGGAGTTTTGCCGTCAAACACGATAGATTGAGTATCTCCTTGGGCTTTTACAACCTTTGTAATTAAAGACATTTTTAAGATATTTGCTTTAACTTCACGCTTTTTATTTTTCTTAACTTCATAGGCATAAGGCTTGTCGTAAAATGTTGCCGTATCAAGTTTTTGGTTTTCGTCCATGCTGACATCTGCTCGATTTCCGACAACTTTTAAATCGTCAACAGAAACCTTTACATTTCCGTCAAATTTTAGCTTATTTTCTTGTTCATTGTAGCTTTGAGTTTTTGACTCAATAATCAAATCAGATGCCTGAACAGCAATTCCGACTATCGCCAATGATATTATAAAAGTTAAAATTATCTTTTTCACTTTATCTCCTTATCGCTGTAAACCTTTGATACAGCATTTCCAATTATTTTAAAAGTACCATAATCAGGGCTGATTTCAACTTTTTTTGCAGTTGCCAAAAGTTCATCTTTTCTTGTAATTCGAACATTCCCCTCTGCAATTGTTGGAATATCTTTGCCCGACCAAATTATTTTGTTAGCCCTAAGCGTTGTCAAATCTTTTAGCACAATAAATGAATCATCATACAAAATAATTTGTTCTTTATTTTCGTTATACGTACCTTTTGAGGATTCCAAACTCATAGAAACCTGATTTTCGTCGTCATAAAAGTTTCCGATAACATTATTAAGTAAAGCGACTCCGTTTTTACTGTCATAAGTTCCGGTTTCGCCATATATTTCCCAATATTTTTTTTCGTCTTTTGTTTCAGTAAGAATAATACCGTCAATTGTCGCTTCTTGCCTATCTTGATCGGTTTGAAGCTGACTTCTGTTAAAGTTATGTGTGATAATTCCGGCAGAAATAAATGCCCATGCCAGAAGTGCAACAATTGCAAAAAACGCACCTGCATAAGCTTTTTGTTTCTTACTTAAACTTTTTATTTTCTCTATCAAGTCCATATATATTAATGTTAGCATAAATGAAAATTTTTGAACAAGATAATAAAAAAAATAATAAATTTTCTTTTACATTTATACACACTTTATTTTTTTTTATTTTATTTTTGGTAACATATTAAAAAAAGCTGGCAAAAAAAATTTTGTTCGATTTTTATAACAGAAAAAGGATTTCTACATTGCAAAATACTTTAATTAAAACCAATACAGAAACACAGAATGAACAACGTTTTCTCCGTTCTGAAAAAGCTCTTTTCTTATATGTTGAAAAAAGATTAAATCAGATTTTCATGAAAGAAATGAATTCTGAAGACTCAATATTCCGAAAGGTTAAACCATCTGCCATTGAGAAAATGGCATTATTTTTATCAAATAATATAACTCGTTCCTGCTCAATCGGAATTGCAGGCGAAACAGCCAGTGGCAAATCGACAATTGCATTTGACATAATCAGTACAATTGAAAATTTTGCAAAAGAATATTGTATCGAAAACGTTATCACACGTATTAATACAGATGATTATTATTACGATCGCTCAGATATGGTTAAAAAAGCCGGAAGTTTTGCAGAATTTGCAAAACACTATGATTTGGATATTCCGGAAGCTCTTGAACTTGAATTAATGAAAGAACATATCAAAGATTTGTTGCTTGGTAAAGAAGTTTACTTGCCGGAATACGATATGTCAGGAACTGCAATACGTCGTGACAATGTCAAACTTGCACTCCCTTCTAAAATCGTTATTTCAGAAGGATTGTTTACTTTGACTAACAAAGTTGTTGATGCATTTGATTTTAAGATTTATGTAGATGTATCTTGTGACGTTCAGAAAGAAAGATTTTATAAACGAGCAGCAGACAGAGATTTGGGCGATTCGGCAGATGAAGTTTACCAAAACGCATCTGATAAAGCAAAAACTCATATACACCCGACTGCCGCAAAAGCTGATATTATTTTGTCCGGTGAAGCTGATAGAGCGGCTTACAGGCAATTTATAGGTCAAATTTTAGATTTAGTAAAAGAAGTTTATTTTGCATAATATTGTTTGAAAAGTAACAGTTAGTTTACAATTTAGCTTAAACTAGCAAAAAAAATCTTTTTCAGATATTATATATAACCTGTGCACATGACTGGAGATGAAGAACTTGATTAGAATAACGGGTTTTAACACCCCGCAAAAGCTTAATTTTACAGCAAAAGACGGAAATAAAACTGAGAGAAGACAAGAAGATAAAAAATATACAGACCCTTTGATGAAGTGGCCTGCAAGGGGCTTGGCTTATACAAACGAACTAGGTGCCGCAATAAGTGAAGTGGCTCCAAAGATGGGGACACTTTTGTGGTTCCCTGCAATGTTGTATTTTGGTGCAGATATTTATGATAAGTATAAAAACGAAAAGACATCTTACGCACCAGATGCAAAGCGTGGAACCGAACAAGCCATTTTTCAGTTTTTAGCCAGCGTAATCCTACCGACAGGAGCCGTTTTAGGAGGGCAAAAACTTGCATCTTTTGCAGGAGCAATGGACTCAACAGGATTGTCGCTACAATCGAGAGAAGAAACAATTAACTTCCTTCAAGGGTTTATCAGTAGAAGACACTTAGATACACATGCAAACAATATTGATGCATTCAAAGAACATTTTAAAGAGTCAATTTCTATTAAACAGGAAAAATTAATAAGAGATAATAAATGGAAAAAACCGTTTAGAATGTTAGGTGAAACTTTCTTTAATAAAAACCACCCTGAAGCTCTTGCGATGTCTGAAAAAGATAGAATTTTGGTATTTGCAAACGAACATATAGACGAAATGTTCAGTATCTATAACGATTTGGTAGATGGGAAAAAACCAAAACAATTTTCTGAGAAATTGTGGAAAAAGTTTAACAAATTAAAAGATAAATACGCAAAAGATCCTGATTATAAGGCAACGGCATTGAGAGATGCGGCAGAAGATATTATAAGAAAATATCAAAACGGTAAGATTATGAACACCAAAATGTTAAAAACACTTGGCGGTTTTGTCGCTCTTGGACTTGCAATCAATCCGATAGATAAATTTGTTGAAAATGTTGTTATCAAAAAATTTGTTGAACCGAATTTGAGTACAATGTTTGCGAACAAAGATGTTCAGGAATATAAAAATAAAACAATTAATGCGTAATAGATTTACGAAAGCATAAAATATTGCTTGGCGACTCTTGTATAATGTATAAGTACGCCAAGTTTTTTGGCAAGAGTTTTTTGACTGCAACTGAATTATTTGTACATTTAGCAGCGTCAGCAGCTTTGAATGCAAGCATTGAGCCGTCATTAAAGAACAAGAAAGTATCAGGTTTTACGTTTTCTGTTTTTATAGATTGATTTAGAAACTTCTTCACTCTCCGGAATTGAATCAGGAAGATTTTATCCGTCCCTTCATGTTTTGGACAAAATAGCTTCTGCATTAGAAGTTGAACTGATTGACTTTTTTAAATTTGCATCAGTAAATATTCCGGAAAATCTTGATGAAGAGATTGCAAAAATTGTTCAAATGCAAGACAAAAACGGGAAAAGACTTATTTATAAGTTTTTGTGTGCCGCATTTATGCCGATAGGATAAACATATTTTTTATTATTCTTTTACTCCGCCTTGCAAAATGTCTGATATAAAATATTTCTTACCTAATAAGAAGACTCCGATGACAGGAATTGTGCATATTACGGAGCAAGCAAGAAGTTCTCCCCACTGTGTTATCTCTCTGAAGCTACCCTTATAAATTGCTAATCCGACGGGTAAAGTTCGCATTCCTTCTGAATTTGTGACAATAAGAGGCCACATAAAACTGTTCCAAGTGCTTACAAACGTAAAAATTGCCAGTGTTGCAACTGTTGGCAACGCAAGTGGCAAAGCTATTTTGAAAAATGTCTGAAAGAGGTTGCAGCCATCTATTTTTGCCGATTCTTCCAAATCTTTCGGTAAGCCTAAAAAATATTGTCGCATTAAAAATATTCCAAATCCGCCAAAGAGTGCAGGCAAAATTAGTGCTTGATATGTGTCTATAAGATGCATTTCTCGCATTAAAAAGAATAACGGAATAATGTTTACTTGTGGTGGAATTAGCATTGTTATTAAAAATAATAGAAAAAGAGCGTTGCGATGTTTAAAATTTAACCTTGCAAATGCATAACCCGCCAGTGATGCGAAAATTACCTGCCCGAAAGTCGCGATAGTGGCAACGATAAGGCTATTCAAAAAGTATACACTTATTGGGATTTCAGAAAAAACGTTTTTGTAATTATCAAATGTTGCTCCGGAATGAACTATTCTGCCGGCATGAGCAAAAATCTCGTTATTCTCAGTAAATGAAAGGTTTACCATTGCAAAAAAAGGGTAAAGCATACTGATTGCTATTAAAATTAAAGTTAAATACCCAAGAATAATTCTGATTTTTCTCATAAGTTTATTATATCACGAATTTTAAAGAACAAAAAATTATAGTAATTATCTTTGAAAATCAATCTATTTAAGGGGATAATTAATTGCACATTCAGGGTTTGTCATAAGCATATTCCCATAATCTGAAATATATCTGCCATCTTTTTTCTCAGGCAAATAAAGATCTTTCAGATCTAATATTTTTAAGGCTTCATCTTCTGAAACACCGTTCTTTAAAAGGTTCGCTAATTCTCGTTTGTATTTAAGTTCCATCTTTTCTAATTCTTTGTTCACATTTGGCGGAAGAGAAAATCCCATTTTATGATAAAATCTCCCGGGCATAAATTTGGTATGTTTTATTTGCCCTGCAAATAACGTAATTCTGTAATTGCAACCACTTTTTCGAGCGATTGCAAGCAAGTGTTGCATAGCCATTGTGCCATATTTTTTATCCCTTTTTTCCAATGTTTTTTTATTAATTCTATCATTCATTGAAAATTCTGTAATATACATATATGGCTTCAATTTGCCGTTACCATTTAAGTTTGGTGCTATATTTTCATCAAACCAATCTGCTGGATAAGCATCATAGCTTCCATACTCTCTTGTATTAATGTTAATTGTTGCACTTCCGATTTCCTTTTTCCCGTCCATAAAAACATAGTCATTAAAACCTACTTTTTTTACTGTTAAAATGTTGTCAGCTGCAATTTCGGCAGGACGACTTCTTCTTACAAAAACATCTTGTACCGGCTCAAATTTTATATGTCCCTTGAATGGACGAGTAACTTTTTTGGCAGTTGATATAATTTTATTGGAAATTATGTTTGTAATTTTCATATATAAACTTTCTTATTTCAATGGGTAATTCATTGCACACTCAGGATTTGTCATAATCATAAAACCTAAGTCAGCAACGTATCTGCCATCTTTCTTTTCTGGTAATTTAAAACCGCGACTTTCTAACAGTTCTTTTGCATTAGCTTCCGACATACCTCGTTCTAACAATTTTGCAAGATTTTCAATGTATTCTTGTTCTTGCATTTCAAGGTTTTTAGTTGTCTTGACCGGCAAAGAAAATCCCATTTTGTGATAAAATCTTCCCGGTGCAAATCCTGTTTTGCCAAGTTTGGCAGCATGTAAAACAATTCTGCCTTCACAATCGTTTTTATTTGCGATATCCAATAAATGTTGAATTGCCATAGTTCCATATTTTTTACCGCGAGCTGCAAGCTCTTTTTCTCCCATTCTATCAAACATCACAAGTTCATGCACAAACATGTAAGGCTTCATATACCTTTTACCGTCAAATTTCGGAGTAACATCGGGTTCAAACCATGACTCCGGAAATAATTCCGGATTACCATAATTATCTTCAACAATGTCAAAAGTTGAGATTCCAACCTCTTTCCCACCGTCTTTAAACATAAGTTCGCCATAAACGTTTTTCTCTGTTGTTAGAATATTTCCAACTGGCAAATCAGGGTTTACACGTTTTGTAAAGGTATCTTGTATTGGTTCAAATTTCGCTAATGGTTTTGTTTGACTTACTGCATCTTGAATATTTGAAATAATTCTTGTTGAAATTTTGTTTGAAATTTTCATATTTACACTTCCGTATTCATATAAAAACAAAACAAAAAATAAATTGCTAAATAAAAAATCCGATAGATTTTTGTTTCTACCGGATTTTTTTATTTTAGTTTTTGCTTATTTTTTGAATACAATTTCGTCGTTTTCGACATCTATTGTAACCTTATCGCCACGCAAGAATTTTTGAGCCAAAATTTCCTTAGACAAAGGATTTTCAATAAGTTGTCTGATTACTCGCTTCAACGGTCTTGCACCATATACAGGGTTAAATCCCCGAGTTGCAAGGAATTCTTTTGCATCAGGAGTAATTTCAAAATCAATTTCTTGATCTTTCAACAATTTTCTCAAATTATCCATTTGAATATCAACAATCTTTGTCAAATCCTGCATACTCAAGGCTTTAAAGAAGATTGTTTCATCAATTCTGTTTAAGAATTCAGGTTTGAAACGACTTCTCAAAACTTCCATAACCTTTTCTTTGGTATCTTCAAAAGTTTGAGCATTTCCGATTGAATTTAGAGTATTTTCAAGAATTATGTCGCTTCCGATGTTTGAAGTCATTATTATAAGTGTGTTTTTGAAGTCAACTGTTCTTCCTTTGCTATCAGTCAAACGACCGTCATCAAAGATTTGCAACATAATATTGAATACATCTGGGTGTGCCTTTTCAATTTCATCAAAAAGCACAACAGAATAAGGTTTGCGGCGGACGGCCTCAGTCAATTGACCACCTTCATCATAACCGACGTATCCCGGAGGGGCTCCGACAAGTCTTGATACATTGTGTTTTTCCATATATTCAGACATATCAATACGAATCAATGCATCTTCATCATTAAACATAAATTCAGCCAATGATTTTGCAAGTTCGGTTTTACCTACACCTGTTGGGCCTAAGAACAAGAATGTACCAATTGGACGTTTTGGATCTTTCAAACCTGAACGAGCACGACGGATTGCATCAGAAACAGTATCAACTGCTTCTTCTTGCCCAACAAGACGTTTGTGCAAAATATCCTCCATATTCAACAATTTTTGTTTTTCACTTTCAACAAGTTTGGTAACAGGAATTCCTGTCCATTTGCTGACTACATTTGCAATATCATCATCTGTAATTTCTTCTTTAAGAAGCTTATTATCTGATTTTTCTTTATTTTGAACAGCTTTCAACTG
Source organism: uncultured Candidatus Melainabacteria bacterium (assembly GCA_934717895.1). Lineage (GTDB taxonomy): Bacteria > Cyanobacteriota > Vampirovibrionia > Gastranaerophilales > Gastranaerophilaceae > Stercorousia. Next base: position 17,496 of record CAKUZO010000034.1, read on the forward strand.
TTTTTCAAGTTCAAGAAGTTTGCCATATTTAAGTTCCGCAGCTGTCTGCAAATCGGTATTACGTTCAGCTTCATCAATTTTAGCTTTAACCTGTTCGATTTCTTCCTTAATACCGGCTTCACCAGTGATTGATGCTTTTTCTTGTTCCCATTGAGATTTTAATTTGCCGATTTTACCTTCAAGTTCATTGATTTGTTTTGTCAAATCTTCAACTTTTGCTCGAGCATCATCGTCATCTTCTTTTTTCAAAGCTTCACGTTCAATTTCAAATTGGATTTTTTGACGCATCATTTTATCAATTTCTTCTGGCATAGAATCGATTTCTATACGAAGAGAAGATGCAGCTTCATCAATCAAGTCGATTGCTTTATCCGGTAAAAATCTATCTGTAATATATCTATCAGAAAGTTTTGCGGCAGCAATCAAGGCACTGTCAAGAATTCTTATTCCATGGTGAACTTCATATTTTTCTTTAAGCCCACGTAAAATTGAAATAGTATCTTCAACAGACGGTTCTCCAACCAACACCGGTTGAAAACGTCTTTCCAAAGCCGGATCTTTCTCAATATATTTACGATATTCGTTTACGGTTGTAGCACCGATTGTTCTAAGAACTCCACGTGCAAGCATCGGTTTTAACAAGTTACCGGCGTCCATAGAGCCTTCTGTTGCACCGGCTCCGACAACTGTGTGCAACTCATCAATAAACATTACGATTTCCCCGTTTGAATTTTCAACTTCTTTCAAAACAGCTTTCAATCGTTCTTCAAACTCACCTCTGAATTTAGCACCGGCAACCAATGCACCCATATCAAGAGAAACAAGTTTTACATCTTTCAAGCTTTCAGGTACATCGCCTCTTACGATACGTTGAGCCAAGCCTTCAACTATTGCAGTTTTACCAACTCCCGGTTCCCCAATAAGTACAGGGTTGTTTTTTGTTCGTCTGTTCAAAACCTGAATAATACGACGTACTTCTTCATCTCTGCCGATTACAGGATCAAGTTTCCCTTTTCTTGCAAGAGCTGTCAAGTCAGTTGAAAACTTTTCAAGTGCCTTCATATTTTCTTCTGCATTTTTATTATCCACTTTTTTATTACCTCTTATTTTTTTCATTGCATTTAAAACTTTGTTAGCGTCAACTCCGTTTGTTTTTAAAACAGTTTGAATTTCACTCCCATCAAGCTTTGTCATCGCAAGTAAAATATCTTCAATGCTAACAAATTCGTCCTTTAATTCCACAGCTTGTTGTTCTGCCAAATCAAGCAATCTGTAAGTTTCATTCGACATGTAAACTTGACCTGACGGAGGAGTAGAAATTGTCGGATAAGAGTTGACCATTTGAGTTATTTTGTTGATAAAACCTTGATTTAACAACTTCAACTCAGTCAAATAATCTCGAATTATTCCATCGCCCTTAATCATTGCAAGCATAATATGAGCCGGCTGCAATTCGGAGTTTTTATGTGATTGCATTACAGCACCTGCCGAATTCAATAATTCCTGAGAATAATTTGTAAATTTTTCAAAATTAGGCATAAACCTCAACTCCTTTTTAAAATATCTATAATTATATTTTAACGTAGTTTTTGAAAAAGTCAGAGAAATTAATTATTAATTAATCTTTTTCTTCTGGGGTTTCATTATCGTCAAATCCTGTCAAAAAAGCAACAGGTACTAAGCCGAGAGATAACCCGCAGAAAAACAACAAAGGTACAGATAATATTACAAGAGAAATAGCTCTAAAAGAGTTGAACAGATTTCTTGCTTTAATAATAAAAAATGCTAGAATTAAACCGTAAAATATAGCCATAATCGGAGCATATTTTATTGCAAAAGCCGTTGCATCTTCAACAGTTTTAACTTCTGGGTGCAAAGCAGCAATCATAACTCCGCAAATTACTCCGGCAACAATTGCGCCTAATAAAGAGTAAAAGATGTAAAACCCGAAGATTTCAAAGCCGGAACGCTTTACTGATAAGTTAAATAGATTTTTGAACATTTTATCTCCTACTTAATCTCCTGCAATATATCAGTCGAATTAAATTTTTTGCTCGAATGAACATTAATATATTCTTTTAAAAGCTCAAAACAAACACTGCACACCTTATCATTAGCCTTTCGGTCATATTCTGAAACAGTGTCAAAGTCATTTTCTAAACAGGAATTTAGGAAATCCCTTAATTTGTAATGCATAATGGTGTGTGTATGATATTTTTCATTGCACTCAGGACAAAGAATTCCGCCGAGTTGAGATGAAAAATACATGTTCTCATCTTTTATAGAATTGCCGCAGCATAAACAATTATCAAGTTCAACGCCGAGTCCTGAAATCTGCATCATTTTAAGTTGGAATTTAATTACAGAAATAACTATTTCAACTGATGAATTGGCATTTGAAATCGTATCCAAAGCTTTATACAAAAGCTCGTAAACCTCTTTTGAACAAGGATCATCTTCTACTCCAAAATTATTCACAACCTCAGTTACATACATTGAATAAAATATCTTATCCATATTTTGACGAGTTTTGTGGAAAGTATTCAAAGCCTCCGCTTGGCAAATTCTATCAAGGTTTTTACCTTTATAAAGCATAAGTTTGTTGGCAACAAGCAAATCCATTCTTGCACCCAACTTACTTTTTGGCTTTTTTACTCCCTTAGCAACCCCTCTAATAAGTCCTTTATCCTTTGAATACATGACAATTATCTTGTCTGCTTCACTCAAATTGTACGCTTTCAAGTTGATTGCATCTGTTACAAAATTATTCATTCAACTATCTCTTATAATTTTTTATTTGCCGGAAGGTCCGAATGTTCCGTGGAAAACACCTCTAAACATTTGTTGCAATTCATTCTTGTTATCTGAATAGCTCATTGCAATATCTTCCGTAATCAAGTCTTGTTCAAACAATCTGTACAAAGATGTATTCATTGTAATCATGTTGTTGAAAGAGCCTTTCTTAACAAGTTCATAAATATCTTCCAATTTGTCTTTTTCTATAAAGTCTTTTACTGTTGGAGTTACAACAAGGACTTCACATGCCGGACGTCTGCCTGTTCCGTTTGATATCGGAATAAGTTTTTGCGAAACTGTGCCTCTCAAAATAGACGCTAACTGTCCTCTTACAAAATCTCTGTCTGACGGTTCAAACATGTTTACAATTCTGTTGACAGTTTGAATTGCATCATTTGTGTGGATTGTAGCAAAAACAAGGTGTCCTGTTTCCGCAGCTTTAAGAGCGGCTGTAACAGTTTCTTTATCTCTGATTTCTCCAATAAAGATAACGTCCGGATCTTGTCTTAATGCATATTTGATACCATCAGGGAATGATGGCGTGTCAATTAAAACCTGTCTTTGAGAAACAATTGACTTCTTGTTTGTGAAAATAAATTCAACAGGATCTTCAATAGTAATAATATGTTTTGGATAATTTATGTTGATATAATCAATCAAAGAGGCAATTGTAGTTGATTTTCCTGAACCTGTTGGACCTGTAATTAAAACTAATCCATTATTAAGAGTTGCAAATTGTTCAATAGACTCTGGTAGCATTAAATCAGAAACTCTTTTAATGTTATAA
>CAKUZO010000035.1 GCA_934717895.1 uncultured Candidatus Melainabacteria bacterium
CAGTAAGACCTAGAAATCTTGCCTGCGAAGCCGCCATACCCATGACCTGTCTTCCTTTCCGTTTTAGTTTCCTTATGTCTTTCATGACGACACATGTGCAAAATTTCTTTAATATTTGCATTCATTTTTGTAATATTTCGTTACAATCCCTAAACCAAAATTCACCAAAACCCCAGCAAACACAACCTTTTTTGCCTTTATAACAACTTATAAAACTTTACTGCTTTTTATGACGAAGTCGATTATTGTCAAAATTCTAATTTTTATTTTGGCATGTTTATGTTATCATCTACTTGATGAATTTAGATACAGCAATAGATACGTTTTTATCCCCAATAGCCGATAAAATATCAGGGATTATATTTAGTTCAGTAACCATTCACGGTGTAAAAATCGAGTTTTTGGTTGCTTTGCTTATGATTGCTGCGTTTTATTTCACGTTCAGAACCAGATTTATTGGAATTTGGGGATTTAAACATGCTTTACAATTAATCACAAAAAATTACGAACATAAAGAAATTCGCGTCAAAAAGAAAAAGGGAGAAGTTTCATCTTTTCAGGCTCTTACGGCAACAATTTCCGCATCTGCCGGAATTGGCAATGTTGCAGGTTCTGCGGCTGCTGTTTCTATCGGAGGTCCCGGAGTCATTTTTTACATGATTTTAGCCGGATTTTTCTCAATGGCATTAAAATTTGCAGAAGTCTTATTAGGTTTAAAATTCCGCAAAGTTAATCCTGATGGAACAATTGCAGGCGGGCCGATGTATTATATTGAAGGTGCATTAAAAAACAATAAATATATCGGAAGATTTGCACCTTATCTTTCAAAGATTTACGCTGTTTGTTGTGTATTTGCAATGATTGGCGGTTGGAATTTATTTCAAATAAATGCCATGACAACCCAAATCACCGAGGTTACGGGTGGTGACAAGAGCTTTTTTGCTAACCAAAGCTGGCTTTTAGGGTTAATTGTCGCGGTTATAACGTATTTCACAATTATCGGCGGAATTAAAGCTATCGGGAAGTTTACCTCAAAAGTAACCCCTGTAATGTGCACATTGTATGTTATGACGGCGTTTGCGGTATGCTTGTTTAATATCGGGCATGTTCCACATACAGTTGCATTGATTGTGAAAGAAGCTTTTCACCCACGAGCAATTGCAGGCGGAATGTTCGCATGTATGCTTTGGGGATTTAGACGTGCAATGTTTGCAAACGAATCAGGGCTTGGTACTGCACCGATTGCATTTTCTGCCGTAAAAACAAACAACCCTGTTGCACAAGCCTTTATAGCTATGTTACAACCATTTGTTGATACGGTAATAGTTGGTACTGCAACAGCTTTTGTAATTGTTGTTTCCGGAGAATATTTACATACAACAGGGATTGCCGGAATTGAATTAACGTCGAAAGCTTTCGGTTCTGTTTGCCCGTTCTTCCCAATATTATTGACTATTATGGCAAGTTGCTTTGTTTTATCAACAATGTTATGCGGATCTTATTATGGAATTAAAGCTTGGAATTATTTATTTGGCGAAACAAAATTGACAACAAGGACTTTTCAGGTTATATATTGTATATTCATAATTATTGGTTCTGCCATGAACTTTAAAAGTATAATTAATCTATCTGATGCATTTACTTTATTCTTGGCTGTGCCAAACTTAATAGCAGTATTCATGTTATCAGGCGTAATTATGAAAGAACTAAAACGATATTGCAAAAAATATAATGTAGGTTTATTCAAAAACAATAACGAGGAGAGAGAGAATGATGAAGAAGGATTGTCTGGAAATAGTTAGATCTAAATGCGAAAGCTGCAAGGCTTGTGCATTAGGAGCAACAAGAAATAACATAGTTTTTTCTGACGGAAACCCATCTACTGCCAAAATTGTACTTATTGGTGAAGCACCAGGAGAAATGGAAGATGAAACAGGCAGACCGTTTGTTGGAAGAGCCGGACAACTTTTGAATGATTTTCTAAAAGAAGCCGGAATTTCAAGGGACGAAGATATTTATGTAATCAATACAGTAAAATGCAGACCACCAAAAAACAGAGTTCCGTCTGATGAAGAAAAAGCTTCTTGCAGAAAATTTTTGGAAGCTCAAATTGATATCATCAACCCAAGAGCAATCGTTCTTTGTGGAGCAACAGCATTGAAATCTTTTGTTGAACTTGACAAAAAACAAACAATTTCAAAAGTTAGAGGTCAATGGCTAACGATTAATGTAGATGGCAAAGATTATCGTGCAATGACAATTTTCCACCCATCTTACTTGTTGAGAAATCACTCACTTGATGAAGGTTCTCCAAGAAGATTGATGAAACAAGATTTGGCAAATATCAAGAATGAAATTTTGCCTGACGTAGATCATTCCCAAGATGAAAATCAAGTGGAATTTATGAATACATCAAGAGAAATCGCAATGGTGTAATTGAATAATTTTAAATAATAAAAAAGGGAACTGATATTCGGTTCCTTTTTTTTATTATAAATTTTATTCTATTTTTATATAGCAGATTACGGAGTCAATTCGCCACAATAGCGAAATGAACAATAACTTGTTAGTGAAACAAACAACAAAAACAGCCGCCGTCCGCGCAGGACATGTTATGCTTTTTTATCAACAACTTTTTCGGCAGGAGCCAAACCTGGTTCCAAATCAGAGCCTGTGACAAGTTTTCTAAAAGCAAATTGAGCTTTTGGTAAAACATAAGCGAGCAAAAAGCTACTCAATGTGACATTTGTCAAGATATTTGCAGATTTTGCAAACTTAGCTTTTTTAACAAATTTTTCTAAATTATCTGATTTTATGGCTTGTTTTGCAAATTTTTCAATATCGTTTCTAAATCCGCCAAGCTCTTTTATATCAACATATTCTCTCGGATCACGAATTCCATTGTCTAGCATTTTGATTTTTTCAAATTTCTTTGCAAATTTTATAAACGGCGTATTTGTGTTTTCGATATTATCGACAAAGTCAAGCAAATCTTTTGCATTGTCAGATTTTGGAAGGCTCAAAGTTCCAGCTTTCACTTGCTCTACAAATTCTTTATCAGCCAAAATAATCGGATCAAGTTGAGTTCCTGTCATTTTATTCAGGGCTTTTTCAATCCATTTTGGAGCTAAATAGTTCAAAATCATCATGCCAGCCATTTTGAAACTGATGTCCATGCATTCATTTTTGTTTCTAGCAGTTGCAACACGCCCAACTGCATATCCTCCATCGGTCACAGCCATTTTGTCTTGTGCTGAAAAATTTGCAGCCTTTGTAATCCACGCACCGGTAAACGAAGGCGTTTGCGATTTGAAAAATCCATCTTTTTGAGTAAAACTTATTTTTTGATTTTGAGATTTTTTTGCGTTTTCTTCTCTTAATTTTTGAATTTTCTTTGAAGACGATGCGAAAATCAACTTCGGCAAAATAAATCCCATAAATAAAATTGGAACAGTCGTAGAAGCAATAAATTTCCCCGCAAGTAATTTTTCATACAATTTTTTATTTTCTTTTGCTTTAATCAAATCTTTTACCGCATCAGGAGCGGTTTTAGCAAATTTTTTAATGTTGTAATCAATTCCTTGAATGCCAGCTTCTTCCTTAAACAACTTTAAATTTACATCAGGGCTCAATCCTTTTGACTTAATGAATTTATTGCAAAGCCAGCCCATAAATGGAATTCCCCCAAGCCAAACAGCAGATGAAGAATATTCGTCCAAAAAACGTTCACGAGTCGCTAGGTATGCAATCTCTTTTGACTCTTTTTTGTTTTGATTATATGTAAGAGCAAGTTTTGTCGGAACCTCAATTCCACAATCTCTTAATATTAGGGGGTAAACACTACTATTGTTTCCAATAGCCGAAATTATATTTGTTATTGCCATCTTTATTATTTCTCCAATTCTTTTTAGCGTCTGATATCAGGCGTGAGCAAACGCTCAATACTAAACAGTCAATCGCTTTTACCTTGAAAGACCATTTATAAAAGAATTGAAACTTTATTCTTTAAAAGCGCGCACCATCAATTCATAGTCTTTCAAGGACACTATGACAATGGACATGATGGAGTTTTAAAGAATAATTTACTATCATATTTCTACCTAAGCAAAATATACTATAAACGTAATATTTTTGCAAGTCTATCTGAATTTTATTATGTGTTTTTTTATTTCTTCTATCGTTGAACCATGTTTTATCTTATTCTGAGCCTTAACTATATCTTCTTTTTTTAATGCCAAAAATCTTGCTAATAAAGCTTGTTTTCTATTTTTAGGTAAAATTACCGAAGTTCTATCTGCATTTAGAGCGTCTTTTAAACATAAAGTCAGTTTTTTTGTTTCAGGGTCTTTTGTAAATCCAATTTCAAATGAATCATTCCCAAAATTTTTGATTTGATCTGCCTTTGCCTCTAAATCTCGAAGAAGGTTCAAATAAGTAACAGAATGTTTACTTTTTATTGATGAAGATGAACTTAATTCATTTAAAAATTTTTGCGGAACCTTTGTTCCAAAAGCAACATTGGAATTGTTATTAATTTGCATAATTTCTCCTTTTTAGGAGAATAAAACCTCTAAAAAAAGTTTTTGTTGCTTATTTAACATTATTTAACAATTCATTTATAAATTGAATTTTTTCTTCGTCAATGTTTTTTAATAACAATGTTTTATCCTTAGACGTTTCTCCTCGAAGGATTTCGAAATAGGATTTTGGTACTTTAAATTGTTTTGATAGAAATTCAATCAACGCTTTATTGGCCTTACCATCAATCGGCTGAGCTGTAATTTTAACTTTAAAGCCCTCAGGAGTTCTAATTATTTCATTTTTTGAAGCATTTGGCGAAATTTTTAATGAAAAAATCACTCCGTCTTTCGTTTCTTTAAGCATTTTGTAATCCTTATGAATGAAATTAGTTATTTATACTTGAAAAATTTATATAAAATCTGTATTATAATTATATCATGAGCGAAAAACCACTTTTTGAAGATATTAAGAAAATCCTAATTGAGCAGAACAGAGAACCTGCTGAAATAGAAGAAATTGAAAAGGCATATCTTTTTGCCAAAAGACTGCACGAAGGTCAATACAGGGTTTCGGAAGAACCTTATATTATCCACCCTGTTGAAGTTGCGAAAATTTTAGTCGGCTTAAAAGTTGATTCACATACTCTTGAAGCTGCGTTTCTTCACGACATTTTAGAAGATACAGATACTCAGCCGGAGGAAATCGAAAAACTTTTTGGCAAAGATGTTCTAACACTTGTTCAAGGTGTTACAAAATTGGGAAAACTTCAATTTAAGTCAAAGGAAGAACGTCAGGCTGAAAATTTTAGACGCCTTTTTATTGCAATGGCAAGCGACATCAGAATTGTTTTCTTAAAACTTGCAGACCGACTTCACAATATGAGAACCCTCAATTTTATGACGACTGCAAAACAGCAAAAAATTGCTCGTGAAACCCTTGATATCTTCGCTCCACTTGCAAACCGTTTAGGTATCTACAAAATCAAAGCAGAGCTTGAAGATTTGTCTTTGAGATATCTTGAACCGGACAAGTATTTTGAAATTGCACGTCTTGTTTCACAAACAAAAGCAGATAGAGAGGCAACAGTCAAAATTCTTATCGACAAGATATCACAAGACGTAAAAAAAGCCGGAATTAATGCACAAATCACAGGTCGTGCAAAGCATTATTACAGTATTTACAGCAAAATGAAACGTTTGAATATCGCGTTCCATGATCTTTATGATATCACAGCAGTTCGTGTGATTGTAGATACGGAAAAAGAATGTTATGAGGTTTTGGGTCTTATTCACTCGCAATTCAAACCTATCCCCGGAAGATTTAAAGATTACATTGCAATGCCAAAAGGCAACCTGGACCCATCACTTCACACATCTGTTATCGGGCCAAAAACAAAGCCACTAGACGTTCAAATCAGAACTTGGGAGATGCACGAAGTTGCAGAATATGGTATTGCTGCTCACTGGCGTTATAAGGAAAAAGGCTCTCAAAAAGCCAATAACCCGACAGATATGCAGTTCTCGTGGATGAGAAAACTTGTCGAATATGATAAAGACATGACCTCCGCAGAAGACTACGTAAACTCTGTAAAACTAGATCTTTTCTCTGATCAGGTATTTGCCTTCACTCCAAACGGGGACGTATTTGATTTGCCGATAAACGCAACACCTGTCGACTTTGCATACAGAATTCACTCGGAAGTCGGAAACAAAACAGTTGGTGCACTTGTTAACGGAAGAATAGCACAGCTTGATACAAAATTAAACAACGGTGATATTGTTGAAATTTTAACATCAAAAACGCCTGCTCCACGACTAGATTGGTTGAATTTCGTTGTAACCAAACAGGCATCATCAAAAATCAAACAATGGTTTAAGAAAAATAATCGAGAAGAGCATATTGATATCGGAAAAACAAACCTTGAACATGAGCTTACAAAGGCTGTTTTTGATGATTATATGAAATCAGGAGAGTTTACGAAAGTTGCCAAACAAATGAACTATGTTTCAACAGAAGATTTGTTTGCGGCGCTCGGCTATGGCGAAACAACTGTAAATAAAGTTATAAACAAACTTAAAAAGCCAGAGTCAACAAGAATTCCGGGAGAAAATTTCCATGGCCCTTCTCGTAAAAGTTCAGAAAAAGATATTATCGGGCTTGAAGGTCTAATGTATTCAATTGCAAAATGTTGCTCCCCAATTCCGGGAGAACCTATTGTTGGCGTCGTTACAAGAGCCAAAGGGGTTACTGTCCATAGAATGGATTGTCAAATGCTTGACAATATTGAGCCTGAACGACTCATGAATATCCGCTGGTCAGGTGACAACACAAATAGAACTTATAATACGACAATCAGAGTTGAAACTGCTGAAAAACAAGGTCTTTTAAAAGATATTATTGCAGCTGTTTCTGATAATGGTACAAATATTACTTATGCAAACGTAAAATCCAAAAGTGGTAAAGTTGGAATTATTGAACTTGGTTTGGAACTTGATAATATTGACACACTGAAAAAGGTTACTCTGAGCATTCAGGCAATTCCTGACGTTTACAGCGTAAAACGTATTCAAACATCTTATGCAACTTCGAATATGTCGCGTCGTAATAATAGTAAATCAAAACGCAGTAAAAATACGAAGAAGAACTAGCTGACTATTCTAAACCTTCTAAATCTTCAAAGCCGGCTTTTGGGTTCTTTAACAATTCTAAATCTTCAACATTTTTAGGATTTGTCTTTAAAAAATCGTTTTCCATTGAAAGTTCACGAACTCTTGCTTGTGCAACTTGTGCTTGTTTATTTTTTAATTCGGCATAATTTCTGACGAAATCTCGGCTTTTAGCATTATTTGCACCTGCACCACCAAAAACGCCACCAAACAGCATCATTGTCGGAGCCCAACTCAATGCCCCTTTGGCAAAACGTTTTACTCCATCAGGAGTTTTTGTAAGCCAGCCTTTAACCGTATTTTTCATGCCAGTAACAGTTTTGTTATTATTCAAAAACTTATTTACACTTGCTGTCGCTTTTTGCATAAATTTAGGAGCGTTTACTTTACCTAATCTCGCTCCACCTTTGTACACCAAACTCAAAGCACCAAAAGCAGCTGCCAATGTTGCAAGAGTAGAAAGCAACGGGTAATTGTTATCAAATTTACGAACAGATTTTGAGTTTTCTGATAGTTTTTCTTTCCCAAAACCAACAGCCGAAGCAGCAGCCAACGATGCAGCCCAAAGTCCGGTTGTTTTTAAACCTTCAGCAAGGCGCGCACCTAAACCGGAAACTTCTTTAGAAAAGATTTTAGATTTCCCTTTCGTTAACACAGCAGTTCCAAGCCCTGCAACTAATGGAGCACCAATAATTAATGCTTTTGATATTCTTCCCGGTTTTTTATCTTGAAACTTTGCCTCAGTTTGAGCATAAGCTATTTTTCTTAAAGAATTGTCATCTAAACCAATCAATGCATCTACATTATCTCTATTCCCCTTGAAATTAGGAGCCGAAATTGCTGAAATTTGCATACACACACCTACACTTTCCTATGTTAATTATACTCTATTAAACCCTAAAAGTAATTTTTTTTGCTAGTTTTAAGCTTTTTCGTCATAAATATTTACATTAAAATTTATTTAAATTATTATACAGATATGAAAAATTTTTATATTCACACAATGGGCTGTAAATCAAACCAATTTGAAAGCTCTATCATAATAGAAAACTTGCTTAATGCAAATTTTATACAAGTAAAAAATATTGAAGATGCAGATTTTTATATATTGAATTCTTGTTCCGTAACACACAAAAGTGACAACGAAGCAATGCATCATCTTCGTGCTGCAAGACATAAAAATCCGGATATAATTAATGTGATTACCGGTTGTGTTGCACAAATTGAAAAAGCAAAATTGCTTGAAAACGAATTTATTGACGTGGTTATCGGAAATGATGAAAAACTTCATATCGCAGATGTTTTACATCATAAAAATAATCAAAAAAATATCAAAATTTGTTCGGTGTCAGACATTATGCAACGAGAAATTTTTAATAAAGTCGTTTTAACAGATATGACAAAAACTCGTGCCAGTTTAAAAATTCAAGATGGTTGCGATAATCGATGTTCCTATTGCATAATTCCGTTCGCAAGAGGGAAAAGTCGAAGTGCAGATATTGATTTTATTATTGAGCAAATTAACAATTTTTCCAAACACGGATTTAAGGAAGTCGTTTTGACAGGTATTCATATCGGACAATGGGGAAAAGACATTAATCAACCATTCATAAATTTACTTCGTGCTATTGAAGAAAAAACTGCAATTGATAGATATAGACTCGGATCATTAAATCCGTCAGAAATTACTGACGAAATTCTTGAATATTTGCAAAAATCCAAAAAGTTTTGCCCTCATTTTCATCTTTCACTGCAATCGGCATGTGATAAAACATTAAAATCAATGAATAGATTTTACAAGGTTAAAGAGTATCTTGCTCAAATTGATAAGATTAATTCTATGTTTGAACTTCCTTTTTTAGGAAGCGACATAATTGCCGGTTTTGCAGGAGAAACAGAAGAAGATTTTCATACTACCGTTGAAAACTTACAAAAATCCGGACTCTCGCAAATTCATGTATTCCCATATTCTATAAGAGAAGGTACAATTGGAGCCAAAGCCCCAAATCAACTTGATGACAAAACAAAACAAATGCGAGCAGATATTATAAAAGCATTATCTTTTGTTAAGCGAAAAGAATTTATTGAAAAAAATATTGGAAAAACCCATGAAATTTTAATCGAAAAACATTTTGATAAAAGATTGGGATTTTTGAAGGGCGTAACAAGAAATTACTTGACAGTTGTAGTGAATTCCAAAGATGAAACAAAATTCAACACTCTACAAAATGTGAAAATTACAAAACATGAAAATGGCATAATTTTTGGAGAATTGATATAATTTATTCCTGCTCAAAAAAATGTCTAAATATTACTTAAAAATTAGCCCTTTTGGGGTTCAGAAAAATTTTTTATGTGATTTAATAAAAATATGAAACCCATAGGTTTAAGTGATATTCAAGATTTATCCCGAGCAAAACAATTATTTCATGATTGTTATCTTGTCAGCTCTTTGAATGCTTTATCAAGAAGCTCCAAAGGGCAAAAAATTTTGCAAAACCGTATTGCACATGATGAGAGAGGTTATATTGTAAGATTTTCGAAAATTAATAATGGAGCTAAGGACTATTTTATCAGTCAAAAAAATCTTGAAAGTGTGGTTTTTATAAATGAAGATGGGCAAATTTGTGATGAAGCAAGAAATCATAACCCTGTACTAAAAGCTGTTGAATTTGCGATGAGACGTCTGGTATGGGAAAACCCATTTAAAAAATCTTTTATAAACAGATTAATTCCTGGATTTGAAGCCTTTGAATATAACAACCCTTCCAGATTTTTAGAAATGTTTACAGGCATAAAACCGAAAGTAATAAATGAAAAAACTCCCAGAATGACATTAAAGCACAATGCAGAAGAGGTTATTGAAACATTTTCTAAAATTGCCAAAGATAATGATAGTTGTTTTATTATCGGAACAGGCTTTAAGCGTCCGACGACTTTTGTAGATTGGCATTGTTACTCCGTAAAGAACGTCAATGACAACGACAAGAGCATAACTCTTTTAGAACCTAGAACTCATGAGCAAATAAAAATCCCTTATGAAGTGGCTATTCAAAAATTCAAATTTCTTGTTGGTTATTTGGGAAAAGACTTAGGCTAAAATCAGATATTTATAAAATCAAAAAAGACCGTCAATCATTCAACATTGACGGTCTTTTTAAATTAGATTTTAGTCAAATTACTTGCCTAACAAACCGATTTTGTGGATTTTGATGAAGTTTGTGCCACCAACCAAAAGTTCAGGAACAGAACCTGTGATTAGAACGAAATCATCTTTTTCTAAGCCAAGTCTGTTGATTAAGAATTCGTCTAATTCTTGTAAAGATTTTTTGTCGATAGAAGCTTCAAAGTTCAAAGGAATTGGGTAAACACCTCTGAACAATTTGATGTTACGACAAATTTTCTTTTCCGGACAGCAAGCAAAAATTGGAACACTCAATTTGCCTTCTGCAAGCATAGATGCTGTAAATCCGCTACCAGTCAATGCGATAACTGCTTTTACAGGCATTTTTCTTGTCATATCAGCGATAGACATACCAATTGCCATTGCTTGTGAATCTTTTTCTTCTTCAATCATTTTTCTAGGGAATTTATTTTTTCTCATGAATGATGATTCAAGAACATTGTCAGCGATTTTCTTCATCATAGCAACAGCTTCAACAGGGTATGCACCGGCTGCTGTTTCACCTGACAACATAATTGCGTCAGTACCGTCAAGAATTGCGTTTGCAACGTCAGAAGTTTCAGCACGAGTAGGAATTGGGTTTTCAATCATGCTGTCTAACATTTGTGTTGCAACGATAACAACTTTTCTCTTAGCGTTAGCTTTTCTAATGATAGTTTTTTGAACGATAGGCACTTTTTCGTTAGAAATTTCAATACCTAAGTCACCTCTGGCAACCATAATACCGTCAGAAACTTCAATAATTGCATCGATATTATTTACTGCTTGTGGTTTTTCGATTTTAGAAATAATTCTTGCTGAATAATTTCCATATCCGTGAAGCAAATCTCTCAATTTAACGATATCAGAAGCTTCTCTAACAAAAGAAAGACCTAAATAGTCGATATCAGCATGTGCTGCAAATTCAACAAATTTCAAATCTCTTTCAGTCAAAACTTCCAAACTGCCTTGTGAACCGGGGATATTAATACCTTTTCTTTGTTTCAAAAGACCGTCTGTCAAAACTTCTGCAAAGATAACTCTATCTTCAACTTTCTTAACTTCAAGTTGAATTTTACCGTCATCAATCATAATCATTTCACCAGGAGTAACATCATCAGCCATGCCTTTGTAGTCAACCGGCAAAATATCACCTGTAATTTCAGGTTGGTGGCGGAATTTAAGAATATCTCCTTTGTGAATTTCGATTGATTGAGGAAGGTTTCCAATTCTGATTTTTGGTCCTTGCAAGTCAAGCAATACAGGGATTAGAGTTTTTTCTTCTTCTTCAATTTCTCTAATGTAAGACAAGTTTTGCTTGTGCATTTCAACATCACCATGCGAAGAGTTCAATCTGAACATGGTTACTCCGGCATGAAATAGTTCTCTGATTTTTTCCTTTGTAGATGATGCAGGCCCTAGAGTCGCAACAATCTTAGTCATTGTGTAATTATCCATACTTTTCCTTTCTTAATTGGGTAAATCATTAAATTTATAATTACATGTTTACAAACTTTGCAATCTACGATATAATTATACACGAAAAAGGTTTACTGGTAAATATGAGGAATTAAAGATGAACAAATTTTTTTCTGGATTAATGATTTTAGGGTTATTATCATTGACATCTGCTCCTTCATTTGCTGCAAATATTGCTGATGTTGGAGAAAATTACTGGGCAAACAAAGAAATCAACAGTGTTGTTGATAACAACATTATGTCTTTAAAAGCTGACCGTTTCAATCCGGAAGGCAATATGACAAGAGTTGAATTTGTTAACGCTCTATTAAAAGTTTTATCTAATGAAAATTTAAATGTAAACATTTCTAACAAATTTTCAGACGTAACAGAAGCTACTCCTAGCTACGAAAACATTTTACGTTCACAACAACTTGGATTGGTTTATGGATATCCAAACGGAACATTCCAACCTAGAAGAACAGTTTTGAGATCAGAAGCTCAATCTGTTATCAGCCATATTACAAAAGATATGAATGCTGATAAATCTATTTTGAACCAATTCAAAGATGCTGACAAAGTTCCGGCATGGGCAACTAACGTTTATGCAAAAACTATTAACTATGGTATTTACGTAAACTATCCTGATTCAAGAGAACTTAGACCTAACGACAATTTATCAAGAGCAGAAGCTGCTGTATTGTTGGCTAGACTTAAAGACAAATTGGATTTGGTTAAACAAGAATACATCGGAACTACAACAGTTGAACACTTGGCTGTAACCAAAAAAGCTCCTAACAATGAAGTTAAAGTAAACAACATTGAAAGAGTGATTTCAGAAGGAAACGTTTTAGCTGTTGCATTTGAAGATAAATTCAAATCAGAAGAACACAAAGCAGGTGACATTGTTTCATTTGTTGCTCCTGAAGATTTAAATACGAAAGAAGGAACTCTTGTTCTTCCTGCCGGCACTAAGTTCGTTGCTCAATTGAACGAAGTTAGAGATCCAAAATGGTTTAACAAAAACGCAAGAGTTTACCCTCAATTAACTCAAATCATTTTGCCTTCCGGCCAACAAGTTGCATTTAACGCTAAACCTTTTACAAAAGATAATTCTTTGAAAGAAGGTCCTTGGATGACAGCCGGCAAATTAGCTCTATGCACAGTTTCCGGTGCTGCTGTTGGTACTGGTGCAGGCGTTGGCTTTGCATTTATTCCTGATCCGACAAAAATCGGTACAGGTATTGCAATCGGAGCTCCTGTTGGTGCTGCTGTTGGTTTAGCAACAGGTTTGGTAACAAAAGGACTTCAATACCACGCTAAATCAGGCGAAGTTGTTTACGTTATCTTGTTAGACGACGCATCTGTTCCAAAAACAAATGCAGCTCTATAAGATTTGACTTATAAACAAAATTTAAAATAAGGTTCATAGATGATTATGAACCTTATTTTTTTAATATTTTCTCCTAAGTCAAAAGCATACTATATATCCCTCTGTTGGTTATCGTAAAAACATGTATAAAGTTTAAAATAATTATATAAATCCAAATTGATTAGCTCATTTGGAATAGTCAGATGGAAGTTAAAAAATTACAACAAAAGGGAGAATTCTATGAAAAGATTATTTATTTCACTCGCACTAATTGGAGCAATTGCGTTTTCTGCACAAGATGCTTTTGCTTGGGAAGGCATGCAAACACTAAATCCGATGCCTTACATTTCTTACTTAAATCCGTTGCCTTATGTTGGAATTGGTGAAAACAAGACTAATTTCAGCCTTAATCCGTTTACAGGTTTCAAAAACTGTAACAAATGTAAGGTTAAAAAAGTAAAATGCGATGAATGTACAAAACCGAAAATTATGCCTTGCCCAACCTGTAAAAAAGCCTTTGCGGATTGTGGTTGCAACAGAAATCAAATTGAACATATTTACATCGCACCTGTACAGCCAAAATGTACGTCTTGCGGCAAATAAGTTAAATCAAAACGCCAAGGAGTAAAATTAACTCTTTGGCGTTTTGATAAATTGAATTAATTTTTATTCCTTGCAACTTTATTAGATTAGTATTACTGAATTCTTTGCTTACATCGTAGGCGAGTAAACGAGCCGTGCGAGGTAGCCACCTTTTTGTAATACGTTAATCGCTCAGAATAACGACTGATGACTTCTGTTTCGGACTTATCGTCTTTACGTTTTAGCGTCATTTATTTCTGATACTTAAATACTTTGAATATCGGTGGTAATTTGTTGTTTAAGCTCCTCCAATGACGAAAATTTCTTTTCCGAACGGAGCATTTTTTTAAATTTTATGTCTAGTTTTTGCCCATAAATATCTTGATTAAAATTTAAAATGTGAACTTCCAGCAAAGTTCCAACACCATTAACTGTTGGTCGGGAGCCGTAATTCGCAATTCCTTTCCCAAAATTTGTTTCGACAGCATAAACTCCATGTGGAAGTTCAACTAATTCTGGCGGATATTTGATGTTTGCGGTTCGAAAACCTATTGTCCTACCGATTTGTTCCCCTTTGATTACCTCTCCACTTATTTCAAATTCTCTTCCGAGCATTCTGTTGGCGTGTTCAATTTCGCCTTTTGCCAAATAATTTCTGATACAAGTGCTGCTGATTATCTCGTCGCCCAACATTTTTGGTGGAAGTTCAAAGTATTTATAGCCGTATTTTTCTTGATTTTCTCGTAAAAACTCAACATTTCCGGATTTTTTACAGCCAAAACTGTGATTCCAGCCTGTGGAAATAGATTTTGGTGAAAAATATTTGACAAGAACATCTTTCAAATATTCGTCCGCCGTCAAATTTGAAATACTCATAAAATCCAATTCATACAAATAATCAACTCCGAGTGCCTCTATTGCTTTTTCTCTTTCCAATTTTGTCAAAATATATTCCGGCTGAATGCCTCTCAAAATGCAACAAGGGTGCTCAGCAAAAGTTATAACAGCCGATTTGTTACCATTTTTTCTAGCAAAATCAACTGCACTTTTAATTACAGTTTGATGTCCGAGATGAACTCCGTCAAAAAAGCCGAGTGCCAACGATAAATTCGGTTTTTCATTTAAATTTTTGAATATTTCCATACCATAATTATACATAAAAAACGCAACAAAAAAGCCCTACCGGAGTAGAGCTTTTTAGACATTTTTATAAAGTATTCAGCAAAATTTCGACTTCGCCATTGCATAATACTAATTATGCTTTGTGGTGTTGCTGAACAGTGCTTTTCAAGTGAAGTTCTCTCAACTGTTGTAGAGAAGCTTCGCCAGGAGCATCGCTCATAAGGTCTTTTGCGCCTGAGTTTTTAGGGAATGCGATTACATCTCTAATACTGTCAGTTCTGCAAAGCAATGCAACAAGTCTGTCCAAACCGATTGCAAGACCTGCGTGAGGTGGAGTACCGTATTGCAAAGCATTAACCATAAAGCCGAATTTTTCTTTTGCTTCGTCTTCTGTCAAGCCAAGAGCCTTGAAGATAGCGCTTTGAACTTCTGATGAGTGAATTCTAACAGAGCCGCCGCCCAATTCTGTTCCGTTGTAAACAATATCGTATGCGATTGATTTAACGTTACCCAAATCACCTGATTTCAATTTGTCTAAATCAGCGATACAAGGAGATGTGAATGGGTGGTGCATTGCCATAAATCTACCTTCTTCGTCAGACCATTCAAACATAGGGAAGTCAACGACCCAAAGTAGATTGTGTTTGTTTTCGTCGATTAGGTCTAGTCTTTTACCGAAATACAATCTCAATCGGCCCATAATATCGTAAACTAATTTCGGTTTGTCTGCAACAAAGAAAATGATATCGCCATCTTCTGCACCAGCGCGTTCTTTAATAGCTTGTGCTTGTTCTTCTGTAACGAATTTTAATACAGGAGATTTTGCAGTGCCGTCTTCGTTGTAAATAATGTTTGCAAGAGCTTTTGCACCGAATGAAACTGCAAGTTTTGTAATGTCGTCGATATCTTTTCTTGAGAATTTAGAACCGCCCGGAATTCTGATACCACGAACAATACCACCTTTTTCAAGAGTATCTCTAACGATTTTGAATTCAGATTGCAAAATGATATCGCCGATATCAAATAATTCCAACCCAAAACGAGTATCAGGTTTGTCAGAACCGAATCTATCCATAGCTTCTTGCCAAGGCATTTGGATAAACGGAGGTTTAACCTCAACGCCTGCTGCTTTGAATGTATCGACAATTAAGCCTTCAACAAGTTTGATAACGTCTTGTTGTTCAACAAATGACATTTCGATATCGATTTGAGTGAATTCAGGTTGTCTGTCAGCACGCAAGTCTTCATCACGGAAGCATTTTGCGATTTGATAATATCTTTCAATACCGCCAACCATCAACAATTGTTTGAAAATCTGTGGAGATTGAGGCAATGCATAGAATTTACCTTCTTGAACACGTGACGGAACAAGATAATCTCTGGCACCTTCCGGAGTTGTCTTAATCAAGATAGGAGTTTCAACTTCTAAAAAGTCTTGGCTGTTCAAATATCCGCGAGCAGCTTGACAGATTTTGTGACGCAAAGTCAAATTGTGTAACATGCTTTCGCGTCTAATATCTAAGTATCTGTATTTTAGACGAACATCTTCCGAAACATTTTCATCGTCCAAAACGAACGGTAAAGTTTTAGCTTCCGAAAGAATTTCAACAGATGTCGGATACATTTCAACCTGTCCTGTTGCATATTTTTCGTTGTATGTTTCTTCCGGTCTGCGAGTAATTTTACCTTTTACGGTAATTACATATTCTGATCTAAGCTTTTCAAAAACCTTGTGAACGTCAGGGTTAATTTGAGGATTAGCAACTAATTGGAAAAAACCTGTTCTGTCTCTCAATTCTACGAATAAAATACCGCCCAAATCACGGATAGTAGATGCCCAACCTGAAAGGGTAACTTCTTCATTCAAATTGTCAAGATTAAGCTCTCCGCAATTGTGGTCTTTAAGTTTTGTTTTAATCATCTTATCTTCCTTCTTTTGTTTTCAATACAGATTTATAAAAATTTTACCAAAAACATAAAAAAAAAGATATAAATGTGAAGAAAAATATTGAATTATCTTTGATTTTTAACTTTTTGTTTAACTTTTGTAGCTTGTTCCAGTTCTTCTTCAAACCCATCATCATATTCATAATCGTCAGGCAAGATTTCAATTATTTGAATAGTCATGACTGATGAGATATTTACGTGTAACTGAGGGGTCTTATCAGGGCGGAAAGCAATATTTTTTCTATCCTTGATCTCACAGTTTTTAAGGGTTATAAACTGAAATCCACCATTTAAAATGTAAAAAAGCATGTTATCCGGAATTGAATTACTAAACCTCATATTTTCAGGCAAAAGCAGTTCGCCTTCAATATATTGATCATTCGTTGTAATCAAAACTTGCATTCTTGGGAGATTATTTATTATCATTTTTATAGTGTCCTTTATCTAAAAATCAGGGCAAAGTTTAAAACTTCGCCCTAACTAATTCTTCGCTTATTTTTTGTCGAACATTTGTTTAATACCATCAACAGAAGATAGAATTCCTGTTGCTTCGTATGGCATGTAAACAACTTTGTTGTTTTCACCGCTTGTGATAGCAGTCATTGTTTCTAAATACTTCATTGCAATAAGGTATTTATCCGGTTGTCCTTTATCAGCCAAAGCATTGATAATTCTTGAAATTGCTTCTTTTTCTGCGTCAGCTTCAATTACTCGGGCTTGTGCAATACCTTCTGCTCTAAGAATTTCTGCTTGTTTAGCACCTTCGGCAGAACGAATAGCAGCTTCTTTTTCACCTTCGGCCTTGCGGATTGCTGCCTCTTTCAAACCTTCAGCTTCTGTAATTGTAGCTTTCTTTTCTCTATCAGCCTTCATCAATTTGTCCATTGATGCTTGAATATCAGCAGGCGGGAAGATATCTTGAATTTCAACACGGTTTACTTTAACGCCCCATTTATTTGTTGCGTCATCAAGAGTTGTTCTCAATTCGTCATTAATTTTACCACGAGATGTCAATGTTTCTTGCAAATCCATTTGCCCTACAAGGTTTCTCAATGTTGTTTGTGTTAATTTTTCAATCGCATCAGGCAAGTTTTCGATTTCATAAACTGCATCTTTTGCGTTTACGATTTGGAAGTAAATCAACGCGTTAATTGTAATTGAAACGTTATCTTTTGTAATTACGTTTTGACGAGGGAAGTCATATATTTGTTCTCTCAAATCAATTCTGTCTACTTGTTTTTGATAATAATAACTACGACCGTCAAGACCTTTTTGAGAAACTTTTTTTAAAATTCCTCGTGGTGCTTCCAAAATAGGGAAGATGAAGTTAGGCCCCGCGTCAAGAGTTTTTTCGTAACGTCCCATTCTTTCTATAATAACTTGTTGCTGTTGTTG
>CAKUZO010000036.1 GCA_934717895.1 uncultured Candidatus Melainabacteria bacterium
GGTTCTTCATCAGTTCCTGCTCACGTAGAAATGATGGGTATCATCGGTATGGGTAACAACCCTATGGTTGGTGCAACTGTTGCTGTTGCAGTAGCTGTTGACCAAGCTCTTCGCAAATAATTCCAATTTATTTGAGATAAAAATTGAATCGACTCTCTAAAAATTAGAGAGTCGGTTTTTTATTGATATATATTTTTTATTTTGAATATTAAACAGCTGCTCTTAGTTTTTTCAAAGCTGCAATTTTTCTTTGGCTGTCAAGCATTTTTTTAATGTTTTCACGTTTCTTTCTGTTCTTTTTCATAATTTCTTCTGTGCGTTTGTCATTGAATGCAGCTGGAGCTTTTTTGTTTTGTTGTTGACTGCCATTTTGACCATTTTGCAAGAAAGCACCTGCAACATTTGTTGCTGCTCCGATACCTTGTGAAATGTTTTCCAATAATGAAGGTTTATTAGTGTTGTCAGTGTTATCAAGATTTAGTGGTGCTACTGGCAGACCAACTCCTTTGATTTCTATATTTACAGGGGAACCGGCTTCTGGAATGTCAAGCCCTTCAAGTCTTTTCATTTTAGAAACATCAAATTCATTTGAGTTTGTTGGCAAGTTTGCAAGAGTATTTTCTTGTTCTGCAATATTTGGTAAAGCTGGATCTTCTTGTCCCAATGCAGGTGTTTTACTATTAAAGTCTGCTCTTATTTTAGCCACTTGAGCGTCCATTTCTGCTTGCATTGATGGTTGTAATTCATTCATTCTGGCTTGGAACTTATTTAATGTGTCTGCTTGTTCAATAGTCATTCCTGTTTTTTCTATGCTAATTTGGTCTGCTTGTTTAGTAACTTTTCCCATTGCTTTTGCCATTTTTGCATCTTCTTTTGCTTTTCGTTTTTTTTGAATTTCTGGATTTTCTTGATCTTTTTTAGCTCCAACTGTTGATGCAACAGCTGAAACTGTATTGATAGCTCCACCAACCATTCCTAAAATATTTGCAGCTTTGCTTTCGCCACCGAATTCACTCATCATTTGGCTTGTTGAAGAAAGTGTAGTACCAACAGCTGTGCCGATTTTTGCAATTTGGCTTAATGAACCGGATTGTGCAAAGTTTCCAAAAGAACCTGCAACATTGGTAGCAGCAGCTCCAACGCCTGCAATTGTTGAAATTTTACTAGCAAGCCCATTTGATTCTTTGCCTTGAACAGCTCTAACATTGTTTACCATATCGGCTGATGAAGATACGACAGTCAAACCTTGTGAAACAAAAGTTAAAGCAGAATTGCCGGCAGCACTTGCACCGGTCATACTTAATGCTGCACTAACTGCTGTTTGACCTAATGCTATCAAACCTGCTGCCAAATTGCCGTTTGCAATGTTGATAGTTGCTTTTGCAACTCCACAAGCAAGTGTGCCGTACAAACCGATTCCATTTAATACATTACCAACAGCTGTACAATTGCCGCCAGATGTTGAAATAGCAGTACCACTGGCAACAAGTGCTGCACCAATTGCTGCAATCCAAGGAAGAGGGTTCACTGAAAGCGGAGTACCAACTGCAACCATTGTAGATCCTGTTGTTGTTAGCGAAGCTCCAACTGTTGTCAAAATAAGACCTGTTGCAGCCGTTGCAGAGAATACGTTTTCAGCAATGCCAACTGCACCCAATTGTACTCTTAATTTCTTTTGTTTTTGTTTTTCTTTCTTTTCAGCAGCTTTTGCTTTTTTAGTAACCAGTTTTGTTTTCTTTTCGAATTTCTTAGTTTTTGTAGAAATTGAAGATTGGAATTTTGTAATTTTAACTCTGTTTCTGTTGATAACGTTAGAAGAAACTTGGAATTCTGTACTTAGAAAAGCAATTCTTGCATTATTTTGAGTAATTTTTTCAGAATTTCCACCTTGTGCACCAGTTTGAGTTTGCAAAGCAAAACCAGTAGAACCAGGAGCTTGTGCTTGTTGATTATTTGTTTGTTTGTTACCGGCATCTTCTGCTGCAAGTGTTTCGTTTTGAGCAGACAATGTTTGGTATTCTGCAAACATTTCTTCTTGTTTTTTTGCATGTTCTTGAGATTCTTTTGTTAATTTAATTGTTTCTTCTTCTTCTTTTTTAATCTCTTTTTCAATTACTTTTGCTTCTTTTTCAAGTTGTTTTTGAGATTTCTTTTCGTCTTTTACTAATTTTGTAGATTCTTTTGTGTAGTTTTTAGCAGTTCTGCTAGCGTCTTTTACTTCGCCATTTTGTTTGTCTGTTTGTTTTTTTAGTTGGCTTTTTTGTTTAGCAGCATTTTTTTCTGCATCTTTTGCAGCTTTTTGAGGATCTTGTTCTTTTTCTGTTTTAGAAGAGTTGTTTGAAGTTGTATTTGTGTCAACAGTATTTTCACCAGCAGGAGTTTCGCCTTCTTCTGTTCCTTGTGGTTGTTCATTTGGTTTAACTTCTTGTGCCGGATTTTGAGTAGTAGAATTATCAACAACTTCTTCCGGAGTTTCAGAAGTAGATGTTGTTACATTTTGTGTAGAAGCTGCTTGTGCAGGAGTTGTAGCATCTTCTGCTTGTGGGTTTTGAGTTTTTTCTTTGTCGTCATTTTCGTTATTTGAACCTTCTGTTGCGGCAGCAGGAGTGTTTTCATTGTCTTCTCCATCATCAACAGACATTGCTTTTGTAACGTCAACAATTTTCTTGTCTACTGTTGATAAGTCGGTAATTGATCTATTGATATTTGTACCTGCAACATCTGTTTTCTTTTCAGCTTTTTCAATTAAAGATTCATCATCAGAAACTTTCATTGCAGTTAAACCAATACCTAGGCTTATTGTTCCTTTTGTTAAAATCATAGAACCGGCAACAACCATTGCAATACCTTGTTGCAATGTCCAGATATTGCTCATCAAAGCGTGACCTACAACAATCATTCTTGAGCCGATTGTAATTTCAGTTGTACCGATTCCTGCAAGAATCATGCCGGCTTTGTTGATGAAGTCCATTCTTTCGTTGTGTTCAGGAAGATCTTCTTCTTGGTATGCTTGGTTAACTTTTTGAGCATCTTTTTCGACAGGCATTGCCTTATCGATAGTTGTTTTTTCCTTAGATGTGCTTTTCTTAACTTGTTCTCTATGTTGAACAGATTCTTGTTTAATACCGTTAATCTTTTGTTTGTTGTCAGAAATCTCATCGTTTAGAGAATTTATTTTTTTCATTTCTTCATCTGTATATTCAACTTGAACATCATTTTCAGTGCCGTTTTGACCGTTCAAAATTGCATCTATATCAACGTTATTAGGATCCAAACTAGCTGTTTTAGCTTTTTCTCTTGCTTCTTCTTCTGCACGTTTTTGAGCTTCTGCCATAACGTCTTGAATTTCTTGTTCTTTCTTTTCGTTTTCTTTTTCGGTTTTTTCAATATCTTTTTGACGTTTTTCTTCGGCATCATAGAACGCTTTAACAATTTGTGTAATGCGTTTGTCAGCCATATTAGCAAATAAGATGTCACCTTTTGCTACTTTAATTTGTCTGTTTGCAATCTTAATCTGTCTTGCCAAGTCAGAGTTGATGTCTTTGCCTTCTTTGATTAAATCAACTACAAAGCTATCAGTAACAATTGACGGCATTTTTTGTTGTTTATCTTGATTATTTTCTTTTTCAGCTTTTTCGTCAATGCTGTTTTCAGAAGGTTGAACTTCGCCACTCAAAACAGCTTCTTTTGAAGCAAGACCATCTTTAATATCCAATGTTTCAGCAATTCCATCAACTGATGTTTGAGTTTGAGTTGTGTATTCTTTTGTATCGTTGCCGATGTTAATAGCGTCTTTGCCAAGAGCTTTGCCTAATTGCATGTAAAAATCACCAATCCACATTTTTGGTCCTAATGATGCTCTTGTTGCTTTGTAGTTGGTTTTAGATGTGTAATCGGCAAGGTCTTCACCAACTTCAACTGTTTCGTCAGCAAGTTTTTCACCTAAGACTGCTAGAATGTTGATGTCGTTTAATGATTTTGTAATCTCAGTTTTATCTAACTCAAAACCGTCTGCTTCATTTTTTTGAGTTCCCAAAATTTTTGACAAATCTTCGTATCTTTTTTGTTCTTTTTCTGTCAAAGAGTCGCCATTTTCAATTTTCTTTTGAAGTTTTGTGTATTCTTTTACTGAATTTTGGTATTCATCAAGAGTTTCTCTTTGTTTCTTTAAGATACTATTAATATCTTTTTCTTGTTTTTGTTCTTCTGGAATAAGATCAGTAATTTCTTTTTCTAATTTGTTGTTGTTTTCTTCGCACTTTTCAATTTTGTCTTCTGCTTTTGGAATAAGGTTAAGGAAAGGTTCTTTTTCAGTAGTTTCGTCTTCTACACCATCAGGATTTTCTTCTTCATCAGAAGTAATTGTAGGATTTTCTTGTAATTCAGTACTTGCTAAGTCTACGATATCTTGCGGAATATTTACACCATCATTGAACATTGCCATAATTTCTTCGGCAGTATAAGCTGACCAAACAGGGTCGAGAATTATCCCTCTTTTTTTAGCAATAGCGTCCATTGTAGCTTTTACTTGAATGTTAGTTTTCTTTGCAGAAGATAAGCTTGAAGCATAAACAGGAGCATCTTCTACGCCCCAAACAACTTTGCCATCTTTCATTTCAGGCTCTTTTATTTTTTTATCGCCTTCTGTTTTTATTTTTACTTTTTTCTTCTTTACTTTCTTTTTACGAAGGATTTTTACATTATCTTTTGTTTTATCACACAATGTAGAATCAGCGTGTTTATCTAAGCCAAAACCATTTG
Organism: uncultured Candidatus Melainabacteria bacterium; assembly: GCA_934717895.1. Taxonomy (GTDB): domain Bacteria; phylum Cyanobacteriota; class Vampirovibrionia; order Gastranaerophilales; family Gastranaerophilaceae; genus Stercorousia. Next base: position 4,762 of record CAKUZO010000036.1, read on the forward strand.
CATCAATGATTTCGTAACCTGTTTCTTCTTTATAGTGTTTTTCAAATTCTAACTTTTCAGCCTGTGTAAGCTCATAGTAGTATTGCATAGCATCAGTAATGCTCAACCATTTATTATTTCTGTCATAGTAGAACATTTGAAATACTTCATATTTATCTGGTACACTTTTTACTGACATAGCAATCCTTTTCCTTTATATTGGATTACGGAGTTTTGGCGGATAAACTTTAAGAATTCCGCCAATTTGTAAAGAAATGTTTACACAAATAAATTATTTTTTTGAAAATTTTAATAAAACAATTCGTGTGCAATTTTAATATTTATCATATGAATATTGGATTTTATATTAATCTTCTATCAAAACCCTGTCAAGACAAGCTTTTGGAGAATACTGCCATTCGCGGAAGGTTATTCGCTTAACCTTAAACCCAGAACGCTCAATAATAGCTTGCTTTTTCATGTTAGAAATATGAGATTTTATCTTGTCCTCAACGCCGTCAATTTCAATAACAAACTTGTCGTCTACAAGCAAATCTGCATTTAGCCCTGCAATATCCGCACCTGCAACAACTCTATGATCAAGTTCTCTGATTTTCTCGGCAACTTCGCGTTCAAACGAGTTTTTGTAAATATTTTCGTCGATTTCACCTGAAAGTAAAGCTTGTTTTTTATCTTGGTAGTTTTGCATATAAGAAACATAGTTCCTGAAATGCCCGTCCGGCAACTCTCTCGGATTACGTGAAATAAAGTTGATAACCTTGTTTCTGCCACGAGTAATTGCAACGTTAAACAAGTTCGCCTTTTGCATAAACATCAAACTTTGCGTGTAACTGTTGTCCGCAACCGCCCACGAAATCATCATTATGTCACGTTCGTCACCTTGGAACGTATGTGCTGTACCGATTTCAATCTGGTGTTTTTTAATCATATAATCAGACAAAACCTTAGAAACAGAAATTTTCAACTGTTCAACCTGCGCTCTGAACGGAGAAATAATTCCGACAGTAACAGGATTGTCAGGATTTTTGCGCTCGTCCTCGATAATTATTTCGTGCAATCTTTTTACCAGCGCCTCAATCTCAGGCAGGTTACGAGTTGCGTCAAAATCAACCTTTCCGTCCATAACTTCAACAAGTTCAAGTACGTTTTCATCTGGTTTGTCCTTACGCATTACACGAATTCTATCGTTGTAAAACTCATGGTTTGAAAAATTAATAATCGGCGGAAGGCTCCTGAAATGTTCGTCCAACATAACCGAATTCATCGAGTAATAGTCTGCCAAATCGAACATTGAATTTGTCCTGAAACGCCACATCAATTGGTACTTGTCGGGAATTCCGTATTGGCTTAAAAATGATTGTTCTTTTGCTTTTTCAAGGAATGAAAGGTGTGGAAGCTGCTTGTCGTCACCCACGATTACCGCACGTTTTGCCCTAAATAGGATTGGGAAACAGCTTGCGATATCACATTGAGATGCCTCGTCAATGATCGCAACATCAAACATTCCAGGTTTTAGCGGAAGTGAGTCCGATACGGCATAAGTTGTTACGCACCAACAAGGGAAAGCTTCCAAAAGCGGTCTAAAATCTTCTTCTTCCAAAATATTTGTTTGAAGTCGTTTTCTATTTGCCACAAGTGATTTTGCGTGAACCTTCAACCTTCTGCGCTTGTTTTCGTCACGCAAAAGTCCTTTCAAAGCCTCACGACGCTTGTTTTTCAAAATATTAGTAGCAAGAGATTTTTGTTTGCGTTTCATTGTCCTTATTTGTTCAGACAACATGTGGAGATTGCCGGTTTTTTGAATATCAGCTTCAATCTTGCGCAAAGTCCACTCCATATTCGCAAATTCAAGTTCCTGTTTAAGTCTGCCGATATTTTCATAAGTTACGTCAAAATCTTTCAAATTTAAGATTTTTTTCAGCTGTCCAAGGCTTGTGAAATTGGCAATTTTAGAGATAAAACCGGCTTTTTCCATATTGTGTTCAAGCACTTTTATGATGCCTGAAATCATATCAATTTCACCTTTTTTGATGGATTTTTTGATAAATTCACGTTTGCCCAAGATTTTTTCCTGCTCTTCGACTTCCAACAACTTGTCATGCCAGTTTTTTTCAAGCTTAATAATAGTTTCAGACTTGTTTTCCATGTTTTTGAGCATGTCGAGGTGATCTTTCATATCTTTTGTGTCGACAAGAAGAATATCTTCAACATCTTCATCAAGGTCAGAATTGTTCTGCGAAAGCAAGTTGTTTAGCTCTTCGCTCAACTGTCTTTGGTAGTTCAAACGCCCTGCACGAAGCGCCATGTGGCTTGCGCCAAGGTCGTTTAAGCGTTCTGCAACAACATCAACCGCCTTGTCCATACGTGATGCGACAAGAACCGTTTTGCCATTTGCAACAAGGTGTGCAACAAGGTTTACGATAGTTTGCGACTTTCCTGTTCCCGGAGGTCCTTGAACCGCAACAAACTTGCTATTATCAATATTTTTTACAACTTGTAATTGGCTATCACTCAAAGATAACGGTGTAATCGGATAAAAATCCGTAATCTTGTTCATATCCTTCATCGGAACCGATTTTTCTTTGCTCTGAGAGTATTCTTCGTTAATTATGCTCAAAGCAGTTTCTCGGTAGATGCCGGAAGGCTTTTCAGCAATTTGAGTCAACTCGTGCAAAACTCCGGCCGTAACAGATGGACGTTTTGTCAAAATTATTGCACTTTGCGGAGTTACAGCGATTTTTTCAAGCTTAACTTTCTGCTTAGCCTGCTCATTTTCTTCTTCTTCAATAATCTCGTCTACATTATCACCGTCGATTTTTTCTTTATAAAAATCTTTTGACTTAGAAACATTGTCATCTTCCTTGTAGTCATCAACATTTGTGGCAATTTCGATTTCCGGAACAAGAGATTTCAGAGTAGTCAAGAAAATGTCCAATTTTTCTTGTGTAATCGGCAAATCCGGCACTACATCAAGAATACCTTCCAACAACAAATCAACTTCGTCCTCGTCATCATTTTTTCGCATAAGTGCCGCAAGTGCACCTGTATTCAGTGACAAAACCTCATCAAGCGGAAAACAGTTGATATTCACGCCATTTCTTTCAAGTTTGCATGGCATGTACAAAAGCGGAGTCAAAAACTCGTTCTGGCGTTTGCTTTTCGAACTTTTTCCAACCAAAAAGAGATAACCATAAATAAGATATTTATCTTTTTGCCCCAAATCGCTCTGAATCATAAGTTCTGTAAGTTTTGGGTTACTTCCTTCCAGCGAAATAAATTCCTGCCCAGTTGAGAACAATTGTTCTTCGCCTTTCAGAAAAATCCACTTGTTATCCTTATCGCCTTTGAGGTTGCGGAATGTGGAACTCTTAACTTCTTCTCGAACGCAATCGTGAAGATATTGGCTTAATTTTTTTATAAAACTGTTATTGAATGCTGAATTTATTGCTCTTGAAGCTTCTTGTAGCATGGGATCTCCTTTTAGTTAAGTGAAAATGTTTGTTTAGGCGTTGAAGGTGAAAGTGAGAAGTGAAACGTGAAAAGTGAAAAGACCTTTACAGGTGCTATCGCACCAAAGATGCTTTTGAGCAAAGCGAATGAAATGAACTTTTCACTTTTCACGTTTCACTTCTCACGTTTCCTTCTCACGTTTCACTTCTAACTTTCAATAAACTATTCACTTTAAATATATTTTACGCTAAAATAACCAATATGAACATCATCAAAATAAACGATAATTCAAATAAATTGTTTTATATCGGCGGAGTTGTGCGTGACGAACTTCTCGGACGAGAATCACTTGACGTGGATATTACGTATGTCGGAAACGCTATTGAATATTGCTCCAAGTTTGGTGAAGTTGTTCAGGTTAATCCTGATTTTGGGACGGTTAAGGTTGCTATCCCCTCTCACCTCGAAATCACAGATTTCGGTCAAACTTGGTTGTTCGCGTTTAACGGGTCTACGGAATGCTCCGCCGGCTCCACGCCGACGTGTGCTTCCTCCGCCCTCAGCGAACAATCCGCTCCCGCAAGTGGAGGACATAAAGTTTCAAAAAAAATGTATGTTGACTTTGCCTCAACACGTTCTGAAAGTTATCCCCAAAAAGGACATCTTCCTGTTGTTGAAAAAATCGGTTGTTCATTAAAGGAAGATGTTATGCGTCGCGATTTTACGATTAATGCACTTGCAAAATCTGTTACGACCGGCGAAATTGTTGACTATGTCGGTGGTTTAGAAGATTTGAAAAATAAAAAACTTAGAGTTTTACACGACGAAAGTTTCATTGATGATCCGACTAGGATTATTAGAGGGCTGAAATTTGCAACTCGCTTTGGTTTTGAACTCGAAGAACATACAAAAAAACTTCAAGATGAATATTTGGCGAATATAAATTATGATATGAGCTACAAAAGGGTGAAAAAAGAGTTGATTGAAACGTTTTCATTAAATTCTCAATCTGCATTCCAAAAATTTATCGACCAAAAAATCTACAAACTCGTCACACCGAACGATGTTGAAATGCCAAAAGTCAACGTTGAAAATCTAGTTACAACATACTTAACTGCCCAGCCGCCTAGCTGCCCAACTGCTTTATGGCTGATTTACGTCGGAATTCTCGGCGATTTGTCACGACTTCCTTTGACAAAAATCGAACAGAAAATTTTGGACGATGTGCCAAAAGAGATTTTAAAAACTGATTTTGAACTTTACAAAACTTTCCAAAACGCACGAATTGAAACGATTTTATTATATGCAATTTTGAAAGATGAAGTTGGTGCAAGGCATTATCTTGACGATTTACAGAATATTAAACTCGAAATTACCGGAAAAGACTTGCAAAACTTAGGTATAAAACCGTCGCCAAAATATCAAGAAATTTTTGATGAAGTTTTAAAAGCCAAATTACAAAACCCTAAAATATCAAAAAAAGATGAGGTCGAAATAGCAAAAAAGCTCAAATAACCTCACCTTTTCAATCTTAAATCTTATTCTTTTAAAATTAAATTTTTTTAAATTTTACATCTCATAGCGCAAAATATAAAACCCGGAATCTTCAAACTCTTCCTTTATTCCGGAATATTTAAACCCGAGCTTTTCATAGAACTCAATAGCTCTTACATTTTTATTCAACACCCAGAACCACAATTTTTTACCATCTTTTTTGGCATCATCAATAAATTTTTTCATGGTAAAAGTTCCAATGCCTTCTTTTTGAAAAAACGGGTCTACATAAAAATCGCTCAATTTAATTTCATTTTCCATAACTTCGGCATTTATAATTGCTTTTACAACCCCGTCATCGTACACATATTGATGTTTCAAAGCATTCGGTTTTCTTAAATTTTCAGCCTCACTCAAAACTTGAATTACATTAAATGACACATGGTCATTTTTGAAAATATCCCTATATGTTGTTCGTTTTGTAAAAACAAGAATTTCAGCAATTCTTGCAATATCTTTTTCTGTCGCTTTTCTAAGCATTTTTTCGCCTTTCCACTTTAATCCTCAAAACCTCTACACATTTTAAAACCAACGGATAAAGCCCTGTTATAAAAAATCCTATTAAAAAGAAATTTCCCCAATCTAACAAACAATTTATTACAAAACCGCCGACTAAAAACATTGCGACACGATAATAAATTGAACCTTTTATTGTTTCAAAATTAATAAACTTTCTATCCAAAATCCAACCTAAAAACGCACCTATTATCATGTAAACTTTTGGATATGAATCCCTTGTCATTTTAAGAGGATCTACCAGAATTTTTCCGTTGAAATAATCTATCGGATAGTGTTTCAACTCTGTATAAGCAATTAGCACCGCACAAACAAATAATACTGCACCAAACACTACCCAATCACGATTTTTGCCCTTATCTATCCAATCAAGAAGTTTTAAATTACCCCAGAGTATAAATATGCCTAAAACCAAAGATACCACAACATCTTGCGGAGTATGCACCAAAAGATAATTTCTCGAAAACCCCACCAAAAGCACTAAACATATAAACGAATAACGCAAAACTTTATTATTCCAAAATTTTACGGCAAGTCCACCCCAAATGCTCGTTGCAATTGCTGTGTGCCCACTAGGGAAAGAATATCCCGTCGCCATTTTCATCGCACTTGCCGTCGGGTGAATTCTACTATCCAAAACCCAAGGACGATATATACAAGCCGTAATTTTTATGAATTGATTAATTAAAATCCCTAAAAAATAGTTAAATGCTAAATAAATCCCACATTTTTTATCAACAATCCAATAAACAAATGAAATAGTTAAAAAAGCTAAAAGCCACTCCCCACAACAGGTAACATGTGCCAAAAGCCAATCAAATATCCCATGAGTTACTTCCCTAAAATTTTGTAAAAGCAATAAATATTTTATCTGAAATCCCAGCCAATTTTCCATAAGCCAATATTATTAAAAAAACAGAGAAAAATCAAATTAAAAAGAATTAAAAAATGCTGTAAAAAATGTTAATATTTAGTGATTTTTATTAAAGTTTTTTGGGAATATTACCGTTGATACAAGAGAGGTTAAATTATGTTTCAAGACAATGAAATAATTATAAAAAATTTAAAAGGTGTAGCCAAAATAATTGCAGAAAAGTGTGATCATAACGGTGATAACTTACTAAAAAAGACAAAGGATTATGATGAGATAAGCATATTCAGCAACGCACTTTCAACTCTTGATGATAATAATACATTTATTTTCGGTGGAAAAGCATACAACGCTGATGGGAGCATAAATATGCTTCGGGATATTCCGGTTGACACAAAAAATCCAACGATTTCCAAAGAAGACTCCCCAACAGTATTACCGAATTTAAAACCTGCAAGAAAAGATATTCAAGCAGAACCGGCAGATGCGACAAGAGTACCAAAACAAATCCCTATACCGCAACCAAAACCTGCTTCACCGGCAACTATTGGAATGAACGTTTCTACAAGAAATAACAGCGAATGGTCTGTAATTGCTTTGAATCGAGCCATTAATGATATGACGTATAAGAAAATGAAAAAATATCGAAATAGCTTACTTATCGGCAAAGGCGAAGCATTTATTAAAAGTGCTAAAAAATATAATATAGACCCACGTTTGCTCGTTGCAATTGCAATGCATGAATCAGCAAGAGGAACAGCTACACTCGGGAAAAACTCTATTGGTGGAACTCATAAAAATTTTGCAACAGTAGATGCTAGCATTGATTTAATAGCAGCAACAATTAATAAGTTTTATAAATCCGGCTTAAAAACAGCAAATGCCGTTGCGCCTTCATACTCTTCCCCAAAAGCCGCACAAAATTGGAGAACAGGTGTAAATGCATTTCTTATTGAAATTGACAAAGCATATCGCAATCATTTAAAAAAAATGTAATTTCGATATTTTATAATAATTTTTAATACATAAGCAAAAAGACGAAGGAATTCTTCGTCTTTTTATTTTTATATTCGGGATTGTTTTAGTTAATTATTTAATTCTTACAGGAACATTGTCGTTACAATCTTGTTTCCAATGGTTTGCTTCTTGAGCAGAACCTGTGTAACTTACATATCTATGTCTTGGGTGTTTTACTGTTTTACCTTTTGCAACTCTTCCGTCACAATCAACTGTAATTTGCAAGTCTTTCAAATATCTCAACTCAGGATACTTTTTCATGTATTTTTCATTTTCCAACAAGTCTGAAAATTCTGTGTATAATCTCATTGTTGATGGCATTGTATTTAAGTTGAAGTTTGTAACACCATGTTTAAGTTTTTCTGCGTGAATTAATGCTTTTAAAACGTGACCTGATGGTTTTTGTTGTTTTTCGCCAACTCTTACTTTACCCAAGATAATTGTTGACCAGTTTTCACCTCTTTTAACCTTATGATCACAGTATTCTGATTGCCATTTTTCAACAGGACAGTCATTTTTAATCGGTTTTGGCGGTGCAACTGGGTTGTCCTTATTAGGTTGAGCAGGAGGTATGTCAGGATTTGATACAGATGGTTTTACTTCCGGTTTTTCGCCAGGTGCGTAAACCCTGTCTTCAACCTTTCCACCATCTTTTATTAAACTTGCAAGTCCAAGTCCAACAGCCCCGCCAGCCGGAGTTGTCATTACAACACCGCTAACTTTTGCTGCTGCGGCTGCTGCGGCTGCACTTCCTGCGGCTGCGGAACCGGCTCCGCCAGCTGCTGCGCTACCTGCGGCTGAACTTGCTGCGGCTGCTGATGATACTGAGAACAATGTTCCTGCACCATATCCGGCTGCAACTCCACCGGCAATCGCCAAACCTCTGTACAAATTAGTACGATCTTTTTCGTAATCAAGGTTTGCCTTTTTGGCCATGTGTTTAACCATTGTTGGAGTAACACCTTCTTGTTGAGCCGCTTGACGTCTTTCTCGCAAACTCAAATGATAGTTTGTAGTTTCACCTTCTTTTGTATGAAGGTTTGCAAAATCAACTACTTTTTTCTTGAACATGTCGCTTGAAAAATTACCGTCTTTATCATAGAATTCGCCTCTATTTTGTTCAATATATTTACGAGTTTTTCTTCCACGAATATACTCGTTGTCAACAAGTTCTGATTCTGCTTTGCGTTTAGCTTCACGTCTGCTCAAACCTTGTTCTCTATATTGTTCAACAAGAGTCTTTTTCTCTGCTTTACGAGCTTTTTGTGCGCGTTTGTAATCTGCTTTATCCATAAATACACGAGTTGTTTCAACTTCTTCTCTATGGTGTTCGTTTTCTACATATCTTTCTGCTAAATCCTTAGCTTCTTTTTGCGTTTTAACTTTTTGACCTGTTGACAAACCATAATTCATAAATTTTTCAGTTGCTTCTTTTTCTGCATTTTCTCTATCAGCCTTAGAATCATATTGTCTTTCAACAGTTAAACCTTTCATATAATCTTTTTTAGCTTCAACTGAATGTCCGAACGGAAGAGCCCAATTTTTCTGTTTAACTACTGCTTCTTTTGCGGGATTTGCTTGAACAGAAGTCGTTTGTGCTGTATTTTTTACATTATCTGTTGTTTCATTAGTTTCTGCCGGTTTTACCACTTCAACTTTAACGCCTTGTGGTATGTAATCTTGTCCAATTCCTTGAATACTCATCTTGTTTCCCCTTTCAATTCCCATCGTGTATGGAAATTAAATCTATTTTTATCCCCTGTACTAATATAAAAAATTTTTGATTAGAAAAATTGCATGCAAATATGTTGTTTTTACAGGAACAAAACCCCAAAAACATTATTAATAAAGCGTTTCAAAGATTTAAATTTCTCTTAACAATTTGTAACAAACCATTATCGTCAATTAACTTCACGCTAAAATTCAATAAACTGTTAAAGTTTACAAGTCACAATTTAGCAAAATTAAATACTTGTTGATAGCGATGGAGCAATGCTTATGAACTGACGAACCAAGTCGCTATCCCAAAGTTTTCCGGCGCCTTCTTTCAAGATTTCACAAGCCTTTTCCACACTCATACCTTTTCTGTAAGGTCTATCAGAAATCAATGCGTGATAAGTATCTGCAACAGCTACAATCTTTGCAGAAAGCGGAATTTCGTCGCCTTTCAAATGTTCCGGATAACCACTTCCGTCAATATGTTCGTGATGATATTTTACAATAGGAATTAAATCTCTTAAAGCAGGGTTTGGCGCAAGAACTTTTTCTGCACCAATTGTAGGGTGTTGTTTCATAATTTCCCACTCGTTGTCTTCCAATTTTCCAGGTTTTTTCAATACCGTTTCAGGAATACCGATTTTGCCGACATCATGAAGAAGAGCACCCAATTTAATTCTTTGAACTTCGTCCTCGGGAAGATTAATCGCACGAGCAAGGGCTTCCGAGTATCTTGAAACAGATGTCGAATGACCTTTTGTATAAGGGTCTTTGGCATCAATCGCACTCGCAAGAGAATTCGCCAATTCTAACAAGTGATTTTGAGAAACAATTTGTTCATTATTGAACTTATGGACAAGTTCTTCTTCAAAATTTACACCAAGTTGTGAATGGCGTTTTGCGATTACTTCCGCATAAGAATTCAACGCCTCATCGTCCCAGAAATTATAGTCAGAAGAACTTACAATTGCAGACATGCCTTCTTTATAACCTTTTGCCTGAGAAATATACATTGCCTGTTCAGCCAAAATTAAAAGTTTTTCTTGGTCTTCACTGCACTCTGGATATGTTGCAATCCCAACGGCAACCTTCACAGGCCCCACATCATCAACAAAACAACAAGACAGACAATATGTAATATATTCAGCCAAATACTTAGCGTCTGCCGTATTTGTATCAGGTAAAATTATAGCAATCTCGTCACCGCCATAACGTCCGGCTTTGTCATTGCTTCGAATATTTTGCTTAACCTTCTCGGCAAGAAGTTTGATAACCTCATCACCCTTTGCATGCCCGAGCTCTCTGTTAATTTTCGAAATATTATTTACGTCAAGCATGATAATTGAAAGATTACTTTTGTTTTCAGATGCATGTTTGAGCTCAACAGAAAGAACTTCTTGGAACCCTCTGTGAGTGTACAAACCTGTCAAAGTATCAGTGTTTGCATACTTATTGGTCTGTTCCATAAGCTCAACATTGTCCATAAACAATGCACAATAATCAGCAATAAATGAAAATAATCCAATATGGTTTTCAATGTCGTTTTTGCCAATAATTAACACGCCCTTGCAGCCACTAATTGAATTTAACGGTAATAACAAAGTCGATGATTGCTGCAAGTATGGAACATTTAAAAAACTGTTATTATTACTTGCCTTAGGCTTACAAGTATTGAAACACTCTATAACAGGGTTTGTGTCGTCAGACAAAAATAACTTTGACGCATAAGCACTACCCATAGAATTGAACAATTTAATATTAATACATTTCGATTTTTCATGAAAAACACCAAACGCCGTAAAAGTGCTGTTCAATTTGTCAGAAAATAACTCGTGAATAGCCGTAAATAATTCATGAGTCGTTTTTTTATTCGACAATGTATTATTTAAATTATTTATCAAATCCGCATAGTCAATAACTCTATGAGAACGGGCATTTGGGGAACTCATATAACCAACTTGCATTCTGTTAGAAGTCTTATTAGTGTTAAAGTTATTAATTCTCGCAACAATACTCGATGTTTCTTCCAAAATCGGATTTGAAACAGTTTTCTCTTCTTTTTTAGCAGATTTTACAGGTGTTTTAAGCACAGGTTTTTTAAGCGCATTCATCTGTTTCGACAACGGATTTGAAACAGTTTTTGCGCTTTTTGAAGGCGTCTTAACCTTATTTTCTACTACTTTTTCTTTATTTTCATTCAATATTTACACCTGCACACTACTTTTTAATAAAACAGCTGATTAAAAATTTTTGCCAAATATCGCGATTGAATTTACAATCCTTAAACTATTCTACACCATTATACTCAAATAACAATACGTCATATAGATGGCAAAATCTATAATCTGAATGGACACTAATTTCTACTACATAGATAGTATAACTCTTTTAACCTTGTTTTACTACTGTTGTAACAAATTGTTTTACATAAGTTTATAATTAGATCACTTTTGAAAACATTAAATCAGTTGTTAAAACAAGCAGAATAATGCTCTTCGCCCACAACATTAAATGGCGGAATTTTTTTTGTACAAATCTCAATACATTCCGAACACCTCGGGTGAAAACGACAACCGGAAATATCTTCGTGAATTGAAGGCGGTTGCCCTTGAATAGTTTCAAGTTTGCAATTTTTATTTGAAGGCAAAGAACGTAAAAGCGCCTTTGAATACGGGTGTTTCGGGTTTGCAAAAAACTCTTTTGACGGAGCAGTTTCAACAATTCTGCCGGCATACATTACCGATACAAAATCAGCATTTTCTCCAACAAGCGCCAAATCGTGTGTAATCAATAGAATTGCCGTATTCTTTTTTTGTTGAATTTCTTTTAATAACCTCATAATTTGAGCTTGAATTGTAACGTCCAGAGCCGTTGTTGGTTCGTCCGCTATCAATATTTCCGCATTGCAAGCAAGTGCCATTGCAATAATTGCACGTTGTTTCATTCCACCCGAAAATTCGTGCGGATATGCCCTCATGCGTTCTCTTGCACAAGGAATTTTAACATCTTCCAAAGCTTCCACAGCTTTTTCAAACGCCTCTTTGCCTTTTAAGTTTTGATGAATTTTAATCACCTCTAAAAGCTGATCACCAATTGTATAAAGCGGATTTAGCGATGTCATAGGATCTTGCGGGATAAGTGCAATTTTAGAACCCCGAAGCTTCTTTATAGAATTACTTTCGAGCAAATTTTCTCCGTTATAAACAATCTCACCGCCTGTAATTTTGGCAGTTTTAGGCAAAAGTTGTAAAATACTCATCGCACTAATTGATTTTCCGCAACCTGATTCTCCAACGAGAGCACGCATTTCCCCACATTCAAGCGAAAACGAAACATCAAACAGCGCCTGCCTAAAACCACATTCGCAATTAAAACCTAAATTTAAATTTTTTACCTCTAACAATGCCATAAGTGAATGATACAACAATTTTGTTTAGTTGTGAATAGGTATGGTAGATGAAAACAGTTAGAACATTAGTATAATTTATCACTGCGCCCCCTGCTACAAAGTCGAGTAGTACATAATTTTACCTCTAAACATTTTAAACATACAAAAATTAAAACAAGTTAATCACAAAACTCGAACTCTCGACCTCTCGGACTCTGCCGACTGAGAACGATTGATTATCGTTCGAGAG
>CAKUZO010000037.1 GCA_934717895.1 uncultured Candidatus Melainabacteria bacterium
GCCAGAATATTTCCCTTCTGAAAATTTATTAAAAAAAGTAATTGAAATAAAAAATAATTTGTAGTGTATAATTGTTCGTGGTACACTTATTTTTGCTAAATACTTTCAATAGGAGAAAAATTTTATGATCATAATTATGGAGCGTAATGCTACCAAAGTTCAAGTTCAAAGAGTTATTGATTTTTTAAAAGATAACGGTTTTGATATAAGGTTTAATCAAGGACAAGTTCACACTGTAATTGATGCAATTGGGGACAAAACAACAGTTACCCCTGGACGTGTTTCTGCGTTTGATGGCGTTAAGGAAGTCAAAATTATCAGAGAACCTTTCCGCTTAGCATCTCGTGATAGAAAGCCTGATGATACAATTGTTGAATTTCCTAACGGTGTTAAAATCGGTGGCAACAACAAACCTGTTATGATGGTAGGTCCTTGTTCAGTTGAAGAAGATTATGAAGGATTACAAAAAGTCGCATTTGCTGCAAAAGAAATGGGTTGTGAATTCCTTCGTGGCGGCGCTTTTAAGCCTAGAACATCTCCTTATGATTTTCAAGGTTATGGCGAAAAAGCGTTGAAATATCTAAAACGCGCAAGCGAGGAAACTGGTTTGTTGACTGTTTCAGAGGTTATGGACGCCGCGGATTTGGATATGATGTGTGAATATGTAGATGTTTTGCAGATTGGAGCAAGAAACACTCAAAACTTTAAATTGCTTCACGCAGTCGGCAAATGCAACAAACCGGTTATTTTGAAACGAGGACTCGCAAGCACTATCAGAGAATTTTTGCTTGCGGCAGAACACATTTTGTACAACGGAAATCCTAACGTAATTTTGTGTGAACGCGGAATTAGAAGTTTTGACAGCGCATTTACCCGTAACGTTATGGATATAGCATCAATTCCGGTTATAAAAAAATATTCACATTTGCCTATAATTGTTGATCCTAGCCACGGAACAGGTCAAAGATATTTGATTGAACCTATGGCAAAAGCAGGGCTTGTTGTTGGAGCAGATGGTGTTATGATGGAAATCCACCACGATCCGGAAAACGCTTTGTCTGACGGAAAACAAAGTCTTCCATTACCTATGTTTAAAGAGGTTATGGGAAGAATTAATAAGTTCACCGAAAGCTTGCACTATGAGAAAAACTGCTTATCAGCGGATATTGCAGAAAGACGCTAAGTCGCTATGTCGTTAAGGCGTTTCCCCAAAAAGTCATACCTAAAAAGAGAACAATTGATGATGACTTTAATACTTAATTACACAAAAAATAAAACCTTCTAAATGAATTTAGAAGGCCGAAATCTTTAATGATTCTCGTGTAAAAATAGGTAGAAAGTGTGTAGTAGGTAGTGTAGAAATTTATTAATTATTGCATTTGCAATTTGTTCTTTATGTCTTACATATATATAAAGTATTTCTGTATATAAAAATTGCATAAAGTTGATATCTTTGTTACAAAAGTTAATAAAGGGGCTGTGTTATCGAAAAATAAATTGTTTTGGATATTATATATAATATTAAGCGAAATAATAAGGAGTGTGTATTTATGCAAGTAACATCAGTAAATTTTTCTATTGACAATATTAGTGAAAAAATTTAAAATACAAGTATGGCAATAGCGTATTTAAGTTTAGGTTCAAACAAAGGCGATAGAATTGGTTTTGTCCAACAAGCGACAAGCCTGCTTAACGCTACTGACGGAATTTCGCTAATAAGAACGTCAGCGTTTTATGAATCAGAACCTTGGGGAATGGAATCTGAAACTTGGTTTGTAAACGCCGTTGTCGAGGTTAAAACGACTCTTTCTCCTCAAAGCTTGCTTGCAGAATGCCAAAGAATTGAATCTCAGCTTGGACGTAAACGTATAGAAGGCGAAAAGGGCTATCAAGATAGAACTATTGATATTGATATTTTGTTTTATAACAAAGAGATTATAAATGACGAAAATTTGGTAATTCCGCATAAGTTTTTGCATTTGCGTGCGTTTACGCTTGTTCCGTTATTGGAACTTATTCCTAATTTTGAGCACCCTATTTTACACAAAACAATTACGCAATTGCACGATGATTTAGAAAACCCCGAAATGGTATTTTTATATGGCACAAGAGTCGAAATCTAAGGTTGTAATCATAGGAGGAGGCCCTGCCGGTTGTATATGTGCTTATTTCCTTCAAGATAGGTTTGATGTTTCTATAATTGAAAAGAATTCTCCGCTGAAAACACTTCTCCCAACGGGAGGTGGAAGATGTAATCTAGCTCATGCAGAATTTGATTTTAAGGAACTTGCAAAAAATTATCCTCGTGGCGAAAAGTTTTTATACTCTGTGTTTTCAAAATTTGCAACTTCTGATACATTAGATTTTTTTGAAAAAATCGGGGTTGAAACATATATTCAAGAAAATATGCGAGTTTTCCCTCAAACTGACAGTGCAAAAGATGTAAGAGAGCACTTTTTGCAGGCTCTGAAAAAAGTGCGTTTTATAAAAGAAAACGCATTGAGGGTTAATCAGGTGGAAAAAGGATTTTCTGTTGTGACAGATATGGGAGCATATAAAGCAGATTTTGTAGTTGTTGCGACAGGCGGACATGCGGCTTATGACTTGATAAAAATGCATGGTCATAAAATCATTGAGCCGAAACCGGCTCTTGTTGGGCTTTTGACAAAAGAAAAATTTGCACCGATTAGCGGAGTTTGCATAAACGATGTTTTGTTCACTCACAAAGGAATTTCAGGACCGAAGGTTTATGAAATTTCATCGCTTAGAGCAAGGGAAAAATTTCCATATAAACTGCACTTTGATTTCATTGGAGAAATTGATTTGCAAACAGAATTAAACACAAATCCGCACAAAAGTATAAAAAATCTTCTGTCAGAGCATATTCCAAAATCCTTTGCAGAATTTGTTTTGACAGAATTAAAAATCAATCCTGACACCAAAAGCCACGCAATTGATGGTAAAACTAGGGATAAAATTCTCAATAAATTACAAAACTTTGAGGTTAACGTTACCGGAACATTCCCAGACGGTGAAGTTGTGACAGCCGGAGGAGTTGATTTAAATGAAATTAACTCTAAAAATATGCAATCAAAACTTGTTCCACACGTTTATTTTTGTGGCGAGGTTATGGATATTGACGGCTTTTGCGGAGGTTTTAATCTGCAAAACTGCTGGTCTACCGGCTATTTAGCCGCACAAGGAATTATTTCTGCTCAGATTTAGCAAGCATCTCTTTTTTCAAATCCTCTTTGACTTGGAATCCTTGATTTTTGTCAAATTTTCTCATTGCAATCATCAATGCCGGAGCTAAAACGCCCAAAGCACCGATACATGCACCAATGTTTGCTAAGACAGATATTCTTTTTAGTTTTTTTACTGATTTTAAAAACGCTTCCAACGATTTGTCTTTAACATCTGTTTGTTTAAAGTCTTCAAATTTACCGGCTAATTTTTTCAATTTTTCAGCAACACCTTGGAACTCGTCTAAGTCAATGAATTTTCTGTAATCCACATTATCAGCCTGAGTTGCATGTTTTAATGTTGGTAAAATATCTGATTTTTTTGCCATTTGTACAACAAAATCATCTGGATTGTTATGGATATATTCAAGCATATTTTCATAAGTTTTTAATCCTAAAATCTTGTCGGCACTATTTGTTAAAGTTCCGTTTTTAAAGGCTTTTGCAAGTTCTTCGCTTTCAATTACTCTTGCGTCTAAATCGATTGAAGCAGGTTTGTTTTTCTCAACTCTGTTTTCCAAAAATTTTTGGATAGGTTTACTTGCAAAGTACATAAATGCCCAGAAAGAGCCTTCCTTGATTGTATATCCGATAAACTCTTGTTTATTTCTTGATTCACCTAGTCTTTCAGCGGTAATTGCTCCGTCCAAAATCATAAGGTTTTTTACAGGATTGTACATAAACTCTTGAATTCTTCCTGTGAAAGCCGGTTGTTTAGATTGCTGAGATTGTTGTTTTTGGTGAAGATCTGCAAAAACTTTCTTTTCTGACGGATTTGTATAGAAGAATTTATCCTGATTATCTTTGTTCATCAGCTTCATTTCTTCCATAATTTCTTTTTGAGCTGCTTTTTTAGTTTGATTGTGTCTGTATTTAGTTAAACCGGCGTATGAAAGGATTGTTAATGCGGTAGATACAACAAATTTTCCGATAGCAAGATTTTTGCTGAATTTAGGGTTTTTTGTTGCATTTTTTAAGCTCTCTTTGATAGAAGAATCTGCGTATTCGATTGACTTTTCTAGAATTTTGCCTCTACTTTTAGCCAAATTTCTAACATCAAAAGTCGGGTCGATTTTCAATGCTTTGTAAAGTGTTAAATCAAGTAATTTCTTATATGCCGGAATTCCAAAAAGCCAAATAGCTTGCGTTCCGAATTCATCTAAAAATCTGTCTTTGCCTTCAAGTTTATCGCCGGTAACATAAGATCCGGCAGTAAGACCAATACTGTTTGCAATATCTTTTATTGCCATAGGAACAAGCGAATTATTGTTTCCTAATTTTGAATATATATAACTAGCAGTGCCTGCTGATGTAATTGCGGGTAACATTTTTTCCTTCCCGTGGCGAAAATCACCACTCAATAATTAAGTACTACAAACCCCAAATTAAATTCATTAATTTGACGATTGGGGCATTCGCCTTGATTATTGAGCGTCGTCGGATATTTTTATGCATTCTTCTACCTTTCACTTTTTCTATAAGTAACATCAATATTGATTTTTGCCTAATTAGTCGAATTTGTTTACGATTATTAACAAAAAAAATGACCCTTCGGGGGGAAAGGTCTTGAAATAAAAACTTTTTTTACAACGAATGTAAGCGTGTTTTATAACAAGCCTTTAAAAATCTCTTACATTTCGTCGTGATTGATTATTCATACAACAATTTTATTATAAATAAAAAATTTGTAAAGAGTATAAAAATTATATAGCAAAAATTTTTTTTACGTATTTTTGAAAGTGTATGCAAATACAAAATAATTATTCGAATAATTTATCATTTAAAGGAATTAAACTTTCTAATCCTCAATTTGAGTCAGTAAGAAATCTGGCAATTTATCTTAAAAAAACAGGTTTTTTAAATTTGGGGCATAGAACTATTTATTGCAATAATGTAATGCCAGATAAAATAAAGGCTGCCTCAAAGTTAAGAGCTCAATCAGGTTTTTATAATAAAGAATTTGGTTGTGTGTTTTTCCCTTGGAGCAAAGAAGCTTATATTATGGCTTCACCGGAATATGAACATTTGATGTTGCCAATAGTTCAACAGTACGATAAAAAAGCTTGTATAAATTTTCTTATATAATTGAGGAGTTATGCTGTTATTTTGTTATTTAGAGCAAAAACATTGATGTAAGCCTTTTCGTCAAGATATTGGGTTTTATATCTGTGTAAACACCTGTACAATTTGCGTAAAAATTTAATGACATGAAAAAAATTTAATTATACAATTGTTGCAAAAACAACAAGATACTGAGGGAATCAGACAGGGAGAGTGTATGAAGAAAAATATTATAATATTTTTGTCGATAATTATTGGTGCAATTTTGATAAGATACGGGATTTCATTGTCACAAACCATTATGCAGGGCAAGGCAATGAAAAACAAGCCTGCTCCGACGGTTACGGTTCAAGAAGTTGAAACTAAAAACGTTATAAGAAGTTTTGATGCCCCTGGACGTGTAATGTCTAAGTATCGAGTTGATGTAATGGCACGTATTTCAGGATATCTTTTGAAAAGCTATTTTAAGGAAGGCGATACTGTAAAAGCCGGACAAACTTTATTCCTAATTGAGCCGACAGAATATTCTAATGCTTCAAATGTTGCAGCAGCTAATGTTAAAAATCTTAAAGCACAGTTGGTTTACGCAGAAAAACAACTCGCTCGTGCGGCAGAACTTGTAAAGAAAGATTACATTGCAAAAGCTCAGTATGATCAAATTTTATCGCAAAGAGATGCTCTGAGAGCTCAGCTTGCATCTGCTCAGGCTTCATTAAATGATGCTAACAGAAATTTAGGTTATACAAACGTAAAATCTCCGGTAAACGGCAAAGTTGGTATAATCAACGTTACTGTCGGAAACTATGTTTCTCCGACGTCAGGTGCATTGACGACTATTAACAGTACAAACCCGATTTATGTTACTTTCCCGATTGAATCTGCGGATTTTCAAGCACTTGCAGTAGCTGATAAATCGAATAACAAGAACAGAAAAGTTGAACTTATTTTGAATGGTGGTACAAAATATTCAAAACTCGGTGTTCAAGATTTTCAGGATAACAAAGTAGACCAAACAACAGGTACGGTAACAATGAGGGCAACTTTTGATAATCCGAACAATGAACTTATTCATGGAGAGTTTGTAACAGTAAAATTGTATTCAAATAATCCGGTGGAAGTTCCGGTTGCACCGGTTACAGCTGTTTTGGAAAATCAAGCAGGAAAATATGTGTATAAATTAGATGATAAAAATCTTCCGCAACTTGTTTATGTAAAAACAGGTGAGCAAAACGGTGATAGCTGGATTATTAAAGAAGGCTTGCAAAAAGGTGACCGAATTGTAACCGAAGGCTTGCAAAAGGTAACTCCTGGAAAGCCTGTGACAATTGTGACAGCGGAAGAGATGAAGAAGATTAAGACAGAGCAGGTAACGAGTAAGAAATAGAGAGTGAAAGGTAAGAAGTGAAAAGTGAAAGGTGAAAAGACCGTTACAGGTGCTAACGCACCAAAAGTTATTTCCGAACGAAGTGAGCTATATGGACTTTTTACGTTTCACTTCTCACTTTTCACTTAACAAAAGGATCCAAAATGCCAAACGACAAACACGAAACTAACAAAAACGAACAAGGAAATTTATTTATAAAACGCCCAAAACTGGCGATTGTAATATCATTAGCGATTATGCTTGCCGGCATGTTGATGATTATGGCTCTTCCCTTGGAAGAATATCCGTCAATTACGCCTCCACAGGTTGTTGTAACAGCAACTTATGCCGGTGCGAGTTCTGACGTTGTTGCAGATACTATCGCGGCGCCGGTTGAAGCTCAGTTGAACGGTGTTCAGGATATGATTTATATGTCCTCAACTTCTCAAAACGGACAATACCAGCTGACATTGTACTTTAATATTGGTTCGGACCCTGATATGGCGGTTGTAAACGTCCAAAACCAATTGCAACTGGTTACGCCAAGGTTGCCGGAAGAGGTTAAGCGTTATGGTTTGTCTGTAAAAAAATCTACCGGTGGCCCCGGATTGATGATGATTTCAGTAAATTCTCCGACTCATACTTATGATTCCTTGTATATCGCAAACTATGCATCTATTTATATTAAAGACGAACTAGCTCGTATTAAAGGGGTTGGTAAAGTTGCCGTTTTCGGGTCTTCTGATTATTCAATGAGAATATGGCTTGATGCGGCGAAGATGGCGAATTTAGGCGTATCTGTTTCTGAGGTAAGCTCTGCAATTCAAACTCAAAATACACAGGTTCCTGCCGGTGACTTGGGTGTTGAACCCATGAAAAACAAGCAGATGATTAAGCTTACAATGCGTACAAAAGGCCGTTTGAAAGATGTTTCAGAATTTGAAAACATTATTATTCGTTCAAAAGCCGATGGTTCCCAGATTAAGTTGAAAGATATTGCAAGAGTTGAGTTAGGGGCTGAAAGTTACTCGTTCTTCTCTCGTATTGGCGGAAAAGATTCGGCTATTATTTCAATCAGTCAGTTGCCGGAAGCTAACGCAATTGATTTGTCAAATAAGATTACTAAAAAGATGGCTGAGTTGAGCAAAGGCTTCCCGCAAGGTATTGAGTATAAAATTCAGCGTGACGAAACAGAATTTGTAAGGGAGTCAATTAAAGAGGTTATAAGTGCTATTGGACTTGCCATTTTACTTGTAGGTGCCGTTACTTATATGTTCTTGGGTAGCGGGCGTGCTGCGTTAATCCCGTTTTGCGCAATTCCTGTTTCCTTAATCGGTGTATTTATATTTATGAATATTTTAGGTTTTTCAATTAACCTTTTAATTCTATTTGGCTTGGTTTTGGCAGTAGGATTGGTTGTTGATGATGCTATTGTTGTACTTGAAAATACGCAAAGGCACATTCAGGAAGGCAAATCACCTGTTGATGCAACAGAAGTTACTATGAAAGAGGTATTTGGTGCTGTTCTTGCAACTTCTCTTGTATTGATGGCTGTATTTGTGCCGGTTTCATTTATGTCAGGTATTACGGGGCAAATGTTTAGACAATTTGCTTTATGTATCGCATCTTCAATCGGTTTGTCAACCCTTGTTGCGTTGACTCTTGCACCAGCTCTTTGTGCAATGATTTTGAAATCAGGTGAAGAAAAAGCGGATTTTGAATTTATTCAAAGATTTGATGATTGGTTCGCCGGAATTCGTGATTCTTATTTAAAGGGTGTAATGAAGTTTATTGAGTCACCAAAGTTGACAATTTCTGTGTATACGGGAATTATTTTATTTACGTCCATAATGTTTTGGTTAATTCCAAAAGGATTTTTACCGACAGAAGATAAAGGTGCTGTGTTTGCTCAAATTCAGTTGCCTGACGGTTCATCGGCTTCCAGAACAAATATTGTAGCAAACGAAGTTGAAGAAAGAATTTTGAAAATCCCGGGCGTCGAAAATACTATTACTTTGGTAGGGTTTTCAGGTGAAAATACAGCGTTGATTGTTGCAGAACTTTCAAATTGGTCTAAACGTAAATCGAAAGATCTTTCAATGCAAACTATTTTAGGTAAAATTAAGACAGAGTTTGCAAACTATCCGTCTGCAACTATTGCGGCATTCTCGCCACCTTCAATTTCAGGTTTGGGTATGTTTGGAGGTTTTGAGTACCAATTGTTGGATAAGGGCGACAGAACTCCGCAAGAACTTTATGAAGAGGCTCAAAAACTAATTCAAGCAGGCAATAAAAATTCTGCTTTTCAGATGGTTTACACTTCTTTTACAGCAAACCTTCCTCAGTTGATGATTAAAGTTGACGAAAATAAGGCTCTTGCACAAGGCGTAAATATTTCTGAAATTTATAATGCTTTGTCAGGATATTTTGGAAAATCTTATGTAAACGACTTTAATAAATATGGACGTGTTTATCGTGTTTATTTACAAGCGGATTCTGATTACAGGGAAAAACCTAGTGATATTGACAAAATTTATGTGAAAAGTAATTCCGGCACTATGGTTCCTTTGTCCGCGGTTGTAAATGTATCTAATATTGTCGGTCCATATAGTTTGACAAGGTTCAATATGTATCCGGCAATTACAATCAACGGACAAGCAAGAAGTGGCGTAAGTTCCGGTCAGGCTATGTCAGCAATGGAAGCTATTTCCGATGAAATTCTTCCGAAAGATATGGGATATGCTTGGTCTGGAAGCTCTTTGCAAGAAAAAGAATCAGCAGGACAAATCGGGCCAATTCTTGCAATGTCGCTTGTATTTATCTACTTGTTCTTGGTAGGTTTGTATGAAAGTTGGATGTTACCGATTGCCGTACTTTTGATTTCTCCGGTTGCGTTAGTCGGAGCGCTGTTCTTCCAGTACGTTTCAGGACAATCACTTGATTTGTATTCGCAAATCGGGCTTGTTATGTTAATCGGTTTGTCTACAAAGCAGGCAATTTTGATTATTGAATTTGCCAAGGACGCACATGAAAAAGGTATGGGGATTATTGAATCAGCAATGCAAGCTGCAAAATTAAGGTTCAGAGCCGTAATGATGACGAATATTGCGTTTATCTTAGGTTTGCTACCTCTTGTATTTGCAAAAGGAGCAGGTGCTGCAAGCCGTAATTCTGTTGGTATGACAGTGTTTGGCGGTATGATGGCGGTTGCATTTATCGGTACTTTCTTGGTTCCGGCGTTCTTTGTACTTATTGAAGATTTGAAAGTTTACACAGCTCACAAGGCTCGTGAATTACATTTGAAGAAGGAAAATAACAAATAATGTTAAAAAGAATATTATTACTTAGTTTAATATTAGGAATAACCTCAACATCTGCAATTAGTGCGGATATTGGGAATAAAGTCAACGAAAAAGAATATCCGTCGGCAGATAAAGTTTTGCCGTCAAACCCTCAAAAACCTGACTTTGTAATTGAGGGTTCTGTCGAAAAAAATATTGATATGACGCTCGACAAGTGTATTGAACTTGCGCTCGGCAACAATCCACAGATTAATGCTGCATTTCACGATATTCTAGCATCCGATGCGCGAATTAAACAGGTTTGGGCAAATTATTTTCCGCAATTAAGCTGGCAGACTGGTTATACAAAGATTAAACAACTTCAATTGTCTGATGCTTTGGGTAGAAATTTGACGTTCAATTACTATATTTTGGGACAAGTTACGCTTCAACAAATGCTTTACGACTTTGGGGTTACGCAAAATCAAGCTACAATCAAACGTTTAGACTATGAAGCTTATAAAACAACGCTTAGCGCAACAATTAACGACGTAATTTACCAGACAAAAGATGCGTATTACAATCTTTTGTTTGCCTTTGAAAATCGTCGTGTTGCGGAAGATACGGTTAAAAAGTTTGAAATGTTTTATAATCAGGCAAAAGCTTTCTATGAAATCGGCATGAATCCGAAAGTTGACGTCACGATTGCCGAGGTGAATTTGAGTAATGCAAAATTGCAACTTATTCAAGCGGATAATGCCGTAAACCTTGCAGTGGCAAAGCTTAACAATGTTATGGGCGTTCCGTTTATTGATAAATATAATGTTCAAGAGCGCTTGAAATACCAGCCTGTTGATGTTTCGTTTAATCAGTCGGTTGAAATCGCACGTGATGCAAGACCTGAGCTTAAACTTGCGGAATTGAAGGTTGAAAGTGCAAATCAAACGATGAAATTGGTTAAAAAATCTTACTTCCCAACACTTTCTGTTGAAGGGCAATACCAACGAGGCGGTAAAAGTTGGAATTCCAATTACGGTTACAATATCGGTGGATATTTGAACTTTCCGACAATTAACGGAATGTTGATTAAAAACGAGATTAAGGAAGCAAGATATTTGTACGACAAGGAAATTGCCAATGCGAAAAATACACAAAATTCTATTTATTTAGAAATTCAAAATGCGTTTTTGACGTTAGAAGAAAAGAAAAATCAAATGCCAGTAGCGATTTTGGGTGTAAAACAGGCGAAAGAGAACTATGAACTTTCTTATGGCAGATACCGTGTTGGTGAAGCAAGTCCGACAGAGTTGAAGGACGCTCAAATCAATTACCAACAGGCTCAATTGACGTATTACAACGCATTATACCAGTATAATTCGTCAAAAGCTGCACTTGAAAAGGCAATAGGTAAAAACCTTGCGAATAACACTTCTGATGTTGTTGAACTTGGTAAATAGATTTAAAAAGTAATTGCAAAATAATGCGTGGTTTGATTATTTGTAACAGGTAGATTGAGTATTTTCGGCAAGATTATAACAAAAATATTATTTAAAAATATTAATTATCGCCGATTTATGTCTGTTTATTCAACCGCTTAAACGACTGGAAGTGGCTTGTGTGTTTAGAATAGAACTATTGCAACATATATAAAAGTGGCTGGCATGATATAGTTGAATTGTAACAATCTACTTGATGATTGTTACAATTTTGCAATTCCTTAATGATTAAAAACTTTATATAATTAGAAATAATATTTAGGGGAATTTATATGGGGAATTGGGCAGTAACAGGATTAGATGTTGCAAGAAGTATTGGAGCAAAAGCAGCAAGAAAAGCTAAATATCTGCAACAACATGTAACTCCAAATATATCAGTTGAAAATGAAGTTGCAACCAATGTTGTTAAGCATGCGAAGTACGACCAACCAGCACCAACACAAATTACAACTGATATGCTTGATTGGCTACATAACAATAGTGCAAGTCAGAATATATTGAAAAATAGCACATCAACAAAGAGTAGTAGTGTTGGAAATATTAAATCTGTAACTGCAAAGCAAACGCAAACCACAATAAGTACAGAAAATGAGATTAAAACACTTATACCTAGTACTCTCAAACCACTATCATTAACTCCAGAAGAGTTCAAATTCTTCTCTGCAAATATACAAGGCGTTAGTAAAGGAGAATTGGAACAGGCTGTTAACGAAATTAGACATCTTCATAATATCAAAGGGAATTGTTACTATACAACAGAACTTTCAAGTAAAAGAGGTTATAGTACAAGAGCTTTGTTAGACGCACGTTTTAATGATAAAGAACATTATAACGACATCTTAGAACTTATTAAATTAAATAATAGTGGCAAAATAAAGTATTATCCTAAACTGGTTATGCCTAATGGCCATACAAATCCATTAGTCAAGCAAGATATGAAAGCGATTGCAGAAGGTCGTAATTATTATGAACAATTTTCTTCTCTTAACAAATCCGAAATCTTGGCTAAAACCGTTGAGGGAGATGTCTTTTCAGTTGGAGAACAAATGTTTGTTCGTGATAGCCAAGGTTGGCAAGCCTTGAAAATGGATAAGAAAACTTATGAGTTACTATTTCCTGCGGTTGATAGGTATGCAATGGCTCAAGGAAGCTCTGATAACTGTGGGCCACTTTCTATGATTAACAATCTTGTCCAAGTTCCATCTAATAGAGTGAAACTATTACAGCTGTATGAACAAAAAGGAAATCAAGTTTCGGTTCATGCTTTAGGTGATACGTCCAGCAAGATAACATTTGATTTGAATAATTTGAGGACATTAGATGATGGCGGTCTTGCTGATACGAGTTATGGGTTAAAAATGCTCGAATATAAAGGACAACGAGGACATGGAGAAGGTTATGGTGTGCCATCACGCGGAATAGGTAAGGATAACAATTTTGGACATGGTTTAGTACTAGATGGTGATAGTCAGATTTGTTACGCTGATTTAATTAATTCCACTCCAAGAATACCAAATGTTCAGATGGGAATTGATAAAGTTGGCAATGCGGTTGATTTAACGCCACTAGAAAAGGAACTAAGAACAATTGGTAACGGTAAAACAATGATAGCAGGTGGTGGCGATAGTGAACTGGGCTATGCTCGTGGTACTGGTATAGATCACTTTACATCAATTATAGATAGTAAAAATGGCAATATACGCCTAGTAAATCCAAATTCAACTGGAGATTATCAAGATGTCCCTATTACAGAGTATACACGTTGGTATGCAAGTGGTTGTTTTGATAACATATAGTTAGTAGGTCGGCATTGCCATGCCGACACGAAACTAATATAGATGTAAAGACGCCTGATCTGTTTCGCTTGAATTAATTTTAACCACTCAATAAAATACTAAAACAAAGCTGTTACTTTGTGGTTCTCGTACGTCTAAACAAATAAAAAGAACCCCTTAAAAGGAGTTCTTTTTATTTGCCGAAGGCCGGACTCGAACCGGCACGTGGTTGCCCACACAAGATTTTGAGTCTAGCACGTCTACCAATTTCATCACTTCGGCTTAAATTAAATTGTCATATCTATATAATACCAAAAACATTTTAAATTTCAAATATTATTTTAAAAATTTATTTTATATTCTTAATAATTCTTATTTGTATATTTTAAAAAGCCCCAAAACACCATAAAATATCCTTGTTAGTGAGGGTTTATGCAAAAATTATTTTTAATATTTGGCTTACTTTTCTTATTACAAATTCCAACTTTTTCTGCTGTCATGGAAGGTGGAGTCATGAAAACAGGCATGGGAAATTCAAGCAGAGTTGTTGATAGTGCTACAAACGCACCAATTGCAGGAGCAAAAGTAACTCTGCCAAAATTTGATTACATTACAATTACTGACAAAGATGGTGCTTTTAAGCTTAATGCTAATATGAAATCTCCAACGATTATGTCTGTTCAAAAGGAAGGGTACAGACCTTTTTCTCTGACTGTCGATGAGAAAATCGCTGCTAAACCAATTGTTGTAGGAATTGAAAAAAGTAATGCGCAAGATATTGTAATTGCATCAGAAATGTTTCATTTAGGAGATGATAATTATTCTGAAAATTCCGCAAACTCTTCTGAATTCAGGGGGAAGGCAATTGGTCCATATTTTTCAAAATCTTTTATGATAGCATCAAATGCTTTGACGAAAACAAATTACCTAGTAATTGGCTCAATCATTGGGATTGACACTCTTATAGCGAAATCATTAAGACAAAATTCAATTACCCATGCTTTTTCAAGTCCGCCGGAGGTGTTTTTTAATGGAAGTAAAATTGCAGAAATTCAATTAAATGGTGATGGGCAACGAATTAAAATCCCAAATAATTTGTTAAAAGTTGGTCAAATGAATGAAATAACAATTCATACAGGTAGAAATTTAAAACAAACAGCCTACATTGATTACGATGATATTGAATTTATGAACTTATCAATTCAGTCGGAATAAATTAAATATAAAGATAAATACCCCCGCCGCCCTGGTTTGTTAAAAAGACGATACGACGATAAGTCGTTAAGACGTTAAGTCCGAAACAGAAGCAATTCATGTCATTCTGAGCGATTAGCGAAAGAATCCAGATAAAGCAGCTAAGCAGCTAGGAAGTGAGGCAGCTAAGCGTAACTGTCACTCCGGACTCCGATCCGGAGTCTATTTGTTACAGTAATAGATTTAGTTAATATTAGATTCTGAATAGCAAGAAAAATTAATGCTCGTTATTCGCATTATTTTTCTAAGCTTTCAGAATGACGACAGATGGCAGCTATTCCTGATACGACCTTAGTGCCCTAGTGCCCTAGTAACTTAGTAACTTCTTCCAATACGAACTTAACTTCCTATAAAATAGGTCTAGACAAATCCCCAAAACAAGGTTATAATAAATATGTACACAAAAAAAAGAAAGAGAGTTTTGGTATGAAAAATTTATTTAGAAGAGCTTTCGGGGGGGGGGCAAGCGTATAGAATCACGTATAGTAGAGGACTTTATTGATTTAGCAGCTAAGCAGCTAGGAAGCGGTGCTACGCACGTAGCCCATTGCGACAAATCTCGTCGAGTCGCCTTTACTTTGGCTGAGGTTTTAATCACCCTTGGTATCATCGGCGTTGTAGCAGCACTTACAATTCCTTCTATTGTTGCACATTATAAAAAACAAGAGGTTACAACAAAATTAAAAACTGTTGAAAGCTTGTTTACTCAAATGCTTAATTTTTCAATTGCAGAAAACGGAGATCCTCAAAATTGGGATCTAGGTGCAAGCTATGGCGTTGATGCCGGAAGTGGAAATGCTGAAAAAACACTTATTAGAATAACGGAAAAATACTTTTTACCATATTTAAAGACAAGTAATTATTATGGCTATATAAGCTTGAAAGATGCCGGATATCCCGTACATTATAAAGTTGATGGAAGTTTACTAAAATATAATCTTGATAGGTCTGATGCTAAATATTGTATTATTGAGTTAGCAAATGGCATGACTACCTTTCTTCGAATGGATTATTCTAGTGAATATACTATGGTAGATTTAACTATATATGTCGACATAAATGGGAAAAAAGCCCCAAATATCTGGGGGCGTGATACGTTTGAAGCGGATATTGATGTTAGAAAAGGGAAGTTTTATTGGTGTGGAGCACAATATAGGTATGAACGAGAGGCATTGAAAAATCGCTGTGCTGACAAAGGTGCATATGATTGTGGTGCATTAATATGGCTTGATGGCTATGAAATCAAACCTGATTATCCTATTAAAATCTAAAAACTCTTGTAGGTTGGGCTTTCCAGTCTAACAACGAAAATTCAATTCAATCGAACCCCTCACCCGAATTTCTAAATTCACTGCCGTTCATTAAGAAATTCTACCCTGTCTTGAATTTGCTCCACGCTCCCAGAGTTCCGCAAAAGCAACGCGGTTGCAGTTTGCTCCATCTGCTCGCTATCCGGACTCGTTGCACTCCGTCCGTCCGCAAATTCGCTCTCCCCGCTGGGGCGAGGGTAAGTTTCCAAAAGATAGTCATGAAATAGTTGCTATCAGTCGTCATTCTGAGCGAATAGCGAAAGAATCCAGCTTATTATTGTAATACAAGTAAATTGAAAGGTATACACATGAATAAATTGCCTGAAACAAGTAAAATTATTAAAATTGTTTCAAAAATCTTACATCATCGTTGAAGAATAATCTGATGTCGTCGATTGCGTATTTTAGCATTGCAAGTCTTTCAACTCCCATGCCGAATGCAAAGCCTGTGTAAACATCAGGATCAATTCCAACTCCTCGAAGGACGTTTGGATCAACCATTCCGCAACCTAGAACTTCTAACCAGCCTGTGCCTGAGCAAGTTCTACAACCTTTACCTTCGCACATAATACACTGAACATCAACCTCAGCTGATGGTTCTGTGAATGGGAAGAAGCTGCTTCTAAATCTTGTCGGACGGCTTGCACCAAAATATGTTCTGATAAATTCGTTTAAAACTCCCTTCAAATCACCGAATGTAATGTCTTTATCAACATAAAGTCCTTCGATTTGGTGGAAGAAGTTGTTTTTACGAGCGTTAATATTTTCGTTTCTGTAAACACGCCCCGGGGAAATAATTCTGATAGGCGGATTTTTCCCTTCCATAGCGTGGATTTGAGCATTAGAAGTTTGACTTCTTAAAACGACATTTTTCGCAATTTCTGTGTAGAATGTATCTTGAACATCACGAGCTGGGTGGTCTTTTGGAACATTCAATGCGTCAAAGTTGAAGTATTCTGTTTCAACTTCCGGAGCGTTAGCTTGTGGAACAACTGAAAAACCAAGACTTTGGAAAATCGCAGTGATTTCGTTTGTAGTTGAAGTCAATGGGTGAACTCTACCCATTTGAGTGTATTTCCCAGGGAGAGTAATATCAATTCTTTCTTGTTTAAGTTTTTCGTTTAATTCTTTTCTGTAAAACTCGTCGTGCTTTGCTTTTAAGCCTTCTTCAAGTTTTTTTGTGATTTCATTTGCAAGCGAACCAACAATTCTCTTGTCATCATTTGACAAGTTTTTCAAGTTTTTCTTAATTTCGTTGAATTCGCCCTTACGGCTTAAATATTTGCCACGAATTTCTTCAATATCGTTAATAGT
>CAKUZO010000038.1 GCA_934717895.1 uncultured Candidatus Melainabacteria bacterium
GGTTGCAGGAATTGCCGAACCAACAGGATTTTTAGGAATTATTTACGAATTCGGAATTCATCAAGGTTTGTTCCCGTTGATAATCTTTATGGGAGTTGGTGCAATGACAGATTTCGGACCATTAATTGCTAACCCTAAAACCGCATTATTGGGTGGTGCAGCTCAATTCGGGATTTTCGGAGCATTGCTTTTAGCCTTGTGTGTCTTTGGTTTTACGTTACCGCAATCCGGTGCAATCGGGATTATTGGCGGAGCAGATGGACCGACATCTATTTATGTAACCTCAAAACTTGCTCCGGAATTATTAGGTGCAATTGCAGTTGCTGCATATTCTTATATGGCTTTGGTTCCTGTAATCCAACCACCTATTATGAAATTTTTCACAACAGAAGAAGAGAGAAAAATTGAAATGACTCAATTAAGAGAAGTTTCAAAACGTGAAAAGATTGTGTTTCCGCTTGTTGTATTAGGACTTTGCATAATCTTTTTACCAGATGCCTGTCCGTTAATAGGAGCTTTAACTTTCGGAAACTTATGCAAGGAATGCGGTGTTGTCGAAAGGCTTTCAGACACAATGCAAAATGCCTTAATCAATATTGTAACAATATTTTTGGGCTTGTCAGTAGGGTCAAAATTGTCAGCAGATCAGTTTTTGACTTTGCAAACTTTGTTCATCTTGATTTTAGGAATCCTTGCATTTTCATTTGCAACAGCAGGTGGCGTAATTTTTGCAAAGGTCATGAACTTCTTCTCAAAAACAAAAATCAACCCATTAATCGGTGCCGCTGGTGTTTCTGCTGTACCGATGGCTGCAAGAGTAGCAAACAAAGTCGGTTTGGAAGCAAATCCGAACAACTACTTGTTGATGCACGCAATGGGACCGAATGTTGCAGGTGTTATCGGCTCAGCCGTTGCAGCAGGTATTTTGCTTGCACTGTGCAATTAATAAACCTATTTAATTTTAACTTTTGTGAAAAGCTCGTTTTTTAAACGAGCTTTTTGCTATAATAAAAACAAAAATAAGCATGAGGAGGATTATATGAAAAAACTTGCACTACTTGGCTCCAACAAAGGTCATGTTTTAGAGGCTATGAAAAAACATTTTGAGGGGAAAGATATTGAAATAACTTGTGTTTCTGATGATGAACACTCTGAATTTTTTCAAAAAGCAAAAGATGTCGGATTTAAAACCAAATTGTTGCCGTTTGAGATGAATTTTGAATATTTTTCATCACATGAGTTTGATTTAATCGCCGTTTGCGACTATAAGCATGAGTTACAAAAAGACGTTATAAAAATGGGTAAATTCATAAATATCCACTATTCTTTGCTTCCGTCTTTTCGAGGCAATGACGAGCTTTACAGAAGTTTTAATTCCGGCATAAAAGTTTCCGGCATCACAATCCACACACTTGCAGAAGATATTGAAAGCGAAAAAATTATTACTCAATATCCGATTTTAATTGGCAATTTGATGCATTTTGACGAATTTGTAAACGGGATTTACGCAATCGAAGACAGCCTTTACCCGATAGTTGTGGAAAAGTTGCTTAAAGATGAAGTTTTCGACTTCACAGACTTATTAAACTCTCACAGTTGTGGTGGCTCTTGCGGGAGCTGTGGCGGTTGCCATTAATTTGTCGGTTGAACCTGTGCTCCTTTATCGTCAAAATACAAAACCGTATTATCAGAAGTATGCAATACGTAATACTTGTTCCCGTTCGCGTCTGCTTCTAATGCTGGAAATTGAACAGTATTAAAACCACTTTCTGCTCTTTGTAATTTACCGTTTGCAAAATTGTTTCCATTTACATTTTCAGAAACAAATGCCTTATAAAGAGCAGTATTTTGCAAAGCTGTCGTCGCTAAACCGTATTTTCCATCAGCTTGTGATGGTTTTGAAGCTTTATCAAAATTATTTCCAAGCATTTTTTTCAAAATATCAGTTGCTACTGTATCTCTTGCTGATATATTAGCACCCATATTTAACTGTACATCAAGTCTGCTTGAATTTGATTTGTCATTCAACGTTTGTTGCATAAACATATTAACATTATTTTGATAGAAATTAGGTTTCACAGATTCATCAGATACAACTTGACCATTTATGTAATAATTACCAACATTTAAAGCTTTATCTTTATTTCCGTTACGAACCAGATTTTCTGGATTTTCAGGAGCTTTTTGAGGAATTCCGCTTGGAATTTCAGGCTTTTTCGAAGCGTCCGCAGAGGAATGATTTGACATAATTATACCATTTTCAAAAGTAACTTGTGATCCTTTGTCATCAAAATAAAGAACTTCTTTACTTCCATGTAACGTAAAATATTTTGTACCGTTACTGTCAATTTCGACAGCTGGTAATTGTACTCTATTACCGCTTTCTCCTCTTGCCAGCAACTTATTATTTTCACCGGTAAAATTGTCACCATTTACATCTTCACTAATAAAAGCTTTATACAAATCTGTATCTTCTAATCTTTTTTGATTTACAATTTTTTTACTACCATCTTCTTCTTGTTGAATTTCACTATTATTGTCAAGATGATCGCCCAAAACTTTATTCAAAATACTGTAAGGAGTGTCATTGTCTTTTCGGGTCATTGTTTTACCTGATTGAATATCTACAACAACTTTTGTTGCACTATTCCCGTCAGCAACAGTTGTATCCGCTAACTTGCCTAAATCATTTGCAAAAAAATTGCTTTTCAAGGGTTTCCCGTTTATTTGTTCAATTTCTTGCCCGCCAAGACTCACAGAACCAATATTCATATTATCAGGACTATAATCTTCCTTTTGAACAAACGGCTTATTGTCAGCAATAATTAATTTATGACCTGCATATATTTTATTTGGATCCTTTATTGATGAATTTAATTTCAAAATAGCATCAATTGTTGTTTCATTTGCCTTTGCTATTTTAGTCAAATTATCTCCACGCTTAATTTGATAAATAAAATTGTTACCATTTACACCATCAACCATTATTTTTCTCCTTTTTTTATTATATGACGGGCAAAGATAATAAAAACTTTGATAATTATTAAGAAATATAAACATTAAAATAGTTATTTAGGATTAGTGCATTTTATTTGAATTTTTAGTATAATTGGATAAAAAGAAGAATGAGGGAAAGAGGAAAATATGTCTATTGATGATGCATTGGTAATGATTTTAGCAGGTGGCGAAGGGAAAAGACTTTACCCCTTAACAAAGGATAGAGCAAAGCCGGCCGTACCTTTTGGCGGAAGATACAGAATTATTGATTTTGTGTTGAATAATTTTATTAACTCAGGATTTTTTAAGATAAAAGTTTTAACGCAATACAAATCAGACTCTTTAAACAAGCACATTACACGCGGTTGGGCATTATCACCGTTTTTAAACCAGTATGTTGATTTGGCTCCGGCTCAGATGAGAACAGGTTCTGACTGGTATCGAGGAACTGCCGATGCTATTTATCAAAACGTTTTTCATATCACAGATGAAGACCCTGATTATGTTTGTATTTTTGGGGGCGATCATATCTATAAAATGGACGTTTCTCAAATGCTTGATTACCACAAAGAAAAAAATGCAGATTTGACAATTTCTGCAATTCCAATTCCGATTGAAGAAGCTCATGAATTCGGAATTATAGAAGTTGATGACGACTGGAAATTGATTAACTTTGTCGAAAAACCAAAAGACAAACCAAAATCAATCCCCGGAAATCCTAACATGTGCCTTGCATCTATGGGAAACTATATTTTTGACAAGACAAGTCTATTAAAAGCACTTGAAGAAGATGAAAAAATTGAAAATTCAAGCCACGACTTTGGCAAAAACGTAATTCCGATGATGTTAGAAGAAGGCAAACGAATTTATGTATACAACTTTAACGATAACTCATTCCCCGGAATGACTGACACAGAACGTGGCTATTGGATGGACGTCGGCAGTATTGATGCTTATTGGCAAGCCAATATGGACTTGTTAGACTACGATCCGGAATTGAACCTATACTCAAAAGATTGGCCTTTGAGAACTTTTAACTATAATTACCCACCGGCAAAATTCATCTGGGAAGAAGGAGAAAGAGTCGGAATGGCAACAAACTCTATGGTATCAGAAGGTTGTATCGTTTCAGGAGCCGGACTTTCAAGATGTATTTTGTCGCCAAAAGTTAAAGTAAACAGCTTTTCACAAATTTCAGAAAGTATTTTAATGGAAAACGTCGAAATCGGACGTCATTCCAAAATTAAAAAAGCGATTATCGACAAAAATGTAATAGTGCCACCAAATACGCGCATCGGATTTAATAGAGAAGAAGACGAAAAACGAGGCTTCCACGTATCACCAAATGGAGTAACTGTTGTTCCAAAAGGTGCGAAACTATAAAGTACGACAGTGTAAAACAAAATACTTTCAACACGCTTAATAAAACTTGATATTATAGCAAATTTTTTGTTTTACATGTTTTACTGTTATGGGTGGAAAGATGAAAATTTCTGGTTTAGATACAACTGCATATACCCCGTCATATACAGGTTCTTCAAGCACTTTGCAAAAAATACAACAAAAGGCTTTGGATTTGCTACCAAATGTTACTTGCAAAGAAGGCAAAGTTACAAACGGGATAAAAAAAGCCGGTGAAAAAATCTCCTCTGCGGAACAGAGGTTGATTTTAGGTGCT
The DNA here is from genome assembly GCA_934717895.1 of uncultured Candidatus Melainabacteria bacterium. Taxonomy (GTDB): domain Bacteria; phylum Cyanobacteriota; class Vampirovibrionia; order Gastranaerophilales; family Gastranaerophilaceae; genus Stercorousia. Next base: position 4,676 of record CAKUZO010000038.1, read on the forward strand.
TCTGCCTTGATGTCACAACCGTTTATTGATGCAAAAAACAAAAACGTTGATGAAAAAACCAGAAAAGTTTCTGTCGCAAGAACTATTGCCAAAATCGTCGCCGGAACATTTACAGGTTTCTTTATCCGAAAAGCCTGCATTAAAGGCATAAAAGCGTTATCACATATTCCTCAAAAAGGGGTTCCAAAATGGAAGTCCATACTTACTCCGGAAGGAATTACAGACAATAAAACTGATGCATTTTCACAATACAGAAACGCTGTTGGCACAATTGTCGCACTCGTCGTTATGCTGTTTACTAACTTCTTAATTGATGCACCATTAACCAAGTTTTTAACAAATACTTTTATTCAGAAAGGAGAAGATAAAAAATAATGAAATCTCCTACTGAATTATTCTCAACATTAAAAACATATATATTCAAAAAATACGGTGAAAACCCAGGGACAATGTTAGTTCACACTGGTGCTTTGGGCTGGATTTTGTCTTCTATGGCGCAAGTTAGTGCCGTCGTTGTAAACGATAAAATCTCACCGGAGCAAAAATCTTTCCTTATTCCGCAAGAAATAGCAGATGCATTTATCAATATCGTATCTTTTTATGTAATAACAAGTTCTTTCAAAAACTTAGCGTCTAAACTTGTTTCAAGCGGAAAACTTACAACCAAACCGATTAAAAACTTTCTTGAAAAAGAAGGAGTTGCAGAAAAACTTGGAAAATTAAATTTCAACATCGAAAAGCTTGAAAATTTCAAAGACATAAAAGGCGAATACAAACCTTTCAAAAATGGTGTTGACGTTCTTGCAAGCACAGTCGGCTCAATCATTTCCTGCAACTATGTTACACCGGTTTTGAGAAACCGCTTTGCCGCACACGAACAAAAATACGCAATTGCAAAAATGAACAGCAAAAATCCAACACAAGCTCCGGCAACACAAAGAACTTCTATGGACGCATTTATCAACCACTCTGCAACGAGATTTTCGTCAGGCTCATTAAAGATATAATTAAAGATATAAAAATGCGATTATTCCACTCAATATGCAAAAAATCATTACTAAAAACGCAGCCGTAAGCTGAAAAAAGCGTTCTTGGATAAATTGCGTATCATTTTCCGATTGAATTTTATGAACAACAGTTTTAGAATAATCTGTTTTCATATCATTTTTTGTCCTTTCAAAAGCACCATGAAGCATACGCTTAAAAGAATAAGTATTTTCCAAATCTTGCCTTGCCAGCGGATTTGAAATAACAATTTTTTTAATTTTTATGTTATCTTCAAAATCAAGCTCATTATCGATATATGCAGACAAATTGGATTTAAAATCTTCATATTGCGAAGTATTATAATTAATTTCAGGTTCTACTTCAACAACGCCTGACAATTTATTAACATAATTTTTTAATCTTGTTAATTTTTCCATACATTCAGGACAATTTTTCAAATGTTCTTCCACACATTTTGCCAATTTACAACTTAATGAGCCCTCTGCATAAAAACTTAAAAGAGCCGTAACTTGATCGCAAGATAGTTGATGTTTCATATTTTCTCCTTATATATAAGCTTTTAAATCTTCTTGTAATTTTCCTCTCGCACGAGCAATCCTTGATTTTACCGTACCAATACTGGAATGAGTTGCAGCAGCAATTTCTTCATAGCTCAAACCTTGAAGCTCTCTGAGAACAATTGCCACCCTAAACTGCTCCGGTAAAGCCATAATAGCAGTACGAATAAGTTTTTCCAACTCAGATGAAATACATTTTTCGTGAGGCTTACACTTTTTATCTAATATCTGAAATTTTATTGATGGCACCTCATCAGCTTCTTCGTCAAGTGATACGGTGTCAGGTCTTCGTTGCGTTTTACGTAATTCATCATAAAAAAGATTTGTAATAATTTGATTAAGCCAACTTTTAAATAATTTTGGATTTTTAAGAGAATTAATGTTTTTTGCAACACGCAAAAGAGCCTCTTGTGTAAGATCTGAAACATTTTCAGCTTTTTGACAAAGATATGAAAAACTTGCAAACACGTTCTTCTGCTCTCGTCGAATAAGTTCTTCAAGAGCCTTAAAATCGTTCTGCTGAGAGAGAACAACAAGTTCTTCCAGTGGCATTTTTTTGTACTGCAAACGAGTCCCTGACATAGATTCTCCTTACATATATAGTAAGGAATTTTTGACAGAAAATGCTCATTCTATGTATTATACCCGACCGAGTATATTATTTTACGATGCATTGGAATAATATTTTTATTTAAGCAAAGCATCAAGATCTTTTAATCCACCTTTTTCTACAAGAGAGGCTGCTGGCTTATAAAACAAACCTTTGTCAGGAGCTCCGTATAAGACAACATAAAACAAATCATATCCCCATTTATTTGGTCCACGTTTCCCGTTTACATCAATTATAATTTCTTTCGGATAAGTATATTGGATAATAATGGAGCCATCTGCTAAAACAATTGCCGGTAGTTCTTTAATTCGTTTTGCTCTTAAATTTGCACGACCTTGCGTTTGAATATACAATTCGTCGTCAGTCAATTTATCATTCTTTTCTTTTAAAACATCTTCAAAACCTTTATAAGCAACAGTACAGCCATCATAATAAGATTTATTGCATGTTTTAATAATCTTTAAATTTTGAAGTAAAACTTTGTTATAACTTGAACATTCAGTATTTCTTCCCAAATAATCCGAAGGCCTTGGGTTTCCATCATCATCGCCCCATTGTATACAAGCACCTCTATCATCTCTTTTAAGACAATTACCCATAGGAGGGTATGGGCTATTCAACCAAGAATAACACTCTGGCACAGAACCAAAATCAACAACAATTTTCGCTGCAGCCTGATTTAAAACAGATATTTCTTTTTTCAATGCAACAGTACCTTCTTTTAATTGATACTTTGCAATTAATGTAGGAATTGTGATTGCCGCCACAACACCGATTATGCCGAGGGTGATTAAAACCTCCGCCAATGTAAAGGCGGATTTTTTAGCAGCTAAGCGGCTAGGAAGCGAAGCAGCTAAGTCTTTAAAGTAGGTCGGCATTGCTATGCCGACATCTGATGCTGATTTAGATGCAAAGATGCCAAGAGGCATAGATGCATGGTCTGTTTCGGTTGAGTTGTTTTCATTCTTTGCAGCTGCTTTGTATTGCAATAAGCTGGATTCTTTCGCTAACCGCTCAGAATGACGACTGATAGCAACTGTTTCAGACTTATCATCTTTACGTCTTATCGGCCTAACGTCTTTTACAAACTTAGCTGCCTCGCTTCCTAGCTGCTTAGCTGCTAACTCGATTTTGCGTACTATATCACGTCCTACGCTGCGATTGCCCCCCCCCCGAAAGCATTTCTAAATAAATTTTCCATAACCAAGCTCACTTTCTTTTTTGCTCTGTACATATGTTATTATAACCCTATTTTTGGGATTTGTCTAGACTTATTTTATGGGAAGTTAAGTTCGTATTGGAAGAAGTTACTAAGTTACTAGGGCACTAAGGCACTAAGGTCGTATCTGGAATAAAAGACGATAGGTCGTTAAGGCGATAAGACGATAAGTCCGTATCAGGAATAGCTGTCATCTGTCGTCATTCTGAGCGAATAGCGAAAGAATCCAGCTAATAATATTAACTTTTTCCGAAACAGACCATGCCTCTTGGCATCTTCACATCTTCGCGGCAACAAAAGAGAGTGAGAAAAATCTTAAACTTATTTCATAACCAATGCATAAATTTCAGCTAATCTGCCTGATTTACGACTCTTAAATTTAATCTCTTTCTTAGTTTCAACAGGCGTAAACTCTGATTTTTGGTAATTAATCAAATATTTCATAAATTCAGGACTAAACATACTACTCCTTTTTGCTACACTAAAATTTCATACACTACACATATATAAAAACACAAAATATATATTTATTGCTAATTTTTTAATAAATTATTTACAATAGTTAATGAGATGTTATAATGTTGCCAATCAGAGGAGGTTATAAATGCACCAAGCGTCAATAATAGACATAATTTCACCGATTATGGCAGGTCCATCAAGTTCTCATACAGCAGGTGCCGTCAGACTTGGACTTTTAGCAAAAAATATTTACAAAACTAAACCTCAAAAAATTACTTTTAAATTGTACAATTCATACGCTCTTACCGGTAAAGGTCACGGCACGGATAAAGGTTTACTTGCCGGAATTTTAGGCTTTTCAGTTGCAGATGAAAGAATAAAAACAGTCTTTGACACTCCACAAGCCAAAGAAATTGACTACAAATTTGAGTTTTTGCAAGATTTTAACCGCCACCCAAACGCCGTCGATTTCATATTTGAAGGCGATTTAAACCTGACTGTATCAGGAAACTCTATCGGAGCAGGCGAAATCGAAATCACAAACATTAATAACTTTTCAGTTAAACTAAACGGGAAGTACAACACGCTGTTACTCGTTTATGATGACAAACCGGGTGTAATTTCAACAGTTACAAAACTTATCCAAGAGGACAACGTAAACATAGCCTCTTTACATTGCGACAGAAGCGGGAAAGGTCGTGATGCCTCAATGTGTATTTGCGTTGACGGCGAACTTTCTAAAAACTGTACAAATGCAGTCAATGAACTTAAAAATACTTATATAGTCAGATATATAGAAAAATTGGGAAATTAACATGAACAGCATTATTTCAACTTTTGAACAATTAAACTTAATGTGCAAAGCAAAAAACAAGCCTATTTACGAAATAGCACTAGAAAACGAAGCTGCACAAGGCGAAAATACCGAACATAATGTTCGACTTCAAGCAACAAAAAGCTTAGAAGCAATGAAGTCAGCCATAAATACAGGATTAAATTCAACCGAAAAATCTCCTAGCGGTCTTACGGGGTTTGACTGCAACAAGTTACAAAACACGAGTACAGAAGCTATTTTAGGACAGACAGCTATCAAGATAATGACTTATGCGCTTGCAACAAGTGAACAAAATCTAAGAATGGGAACTATTGTTGCCTGCCCGACAGCAGGTTCTTGCGGAATTGTTCCGGCTGTATTGATTGGCTTTGCGCAAGATAATAAGATTGATGAAAATGAACAAATTAACGCATTAATTACAGCTGGTGAAATTGGCCGACTTGTTGCTAACAAAATGGCTCTTGCAGGAGCAGTCGGCGGTTGTCAGGCAGAATGTGGAGTTGCCGCAGCAATGGCTTCAGCAGCAGTTACACAAATGCGAGGTGGGACAACTGATCAAATTTTAAGTGCAGTAGCACTTGCATTAAAAAATATTTTGGGTTTAACTTGCGATCCTGTTTGTGGTTTAGTTGAAATCCCTTGCGTGAAACGAAACCCATTTTTAGCAATCCATGCAATAACTTCATCTGAGCTTGCTATGGCAGGAATAAATTCTGTAATTCCATTAGATGAAATCGTTGACGCCATGGCTCAAACAGGTCAATTAATGTCGCCTCTTTTGAAAGAAAGCTCGCAAGGCGGACTTGCAAAAACCAAAACAGCAGTCAGATTAGAAAAAGATATTTTAAAAAGACTTGAAGCATAACTATTAAGTTTTTAATATCATTATATTAACTTTTGTAACAAATTGGATTAAATTAGGCAATTTTGTGGAAATTATATCCTTAGTATATATATAAGAGATAGTATAAAAATCTAAGGAGATAAATTATGTCATACCAAGGTCGCATAGGTGCAATTGGCACAGAACCACATTCAACAAAAAAAACAAATTATCCAACTGAATTGAAAAAATTTAAACCGGAACTTAGCGGTTTACTCAGTGGTGTTGGTTCATTGATAAATAATTTACCGAAAAATTTTAACAGTGCATTTACAGTTGGACAAGGTGCAAACGTTCAAGGGGCGTTTGGAGATTAAGTCTTTGCAATTCGAAATTTTTGATGTAAACTAATTCTCAGGAATGAGGATTAGTTTATGTTGCTTACAGCAGATATTGGAAATACAAGTATTACCCTAGGGCTTTTTGACAATGACGCCCTTGTAGAAGAGTATAGATTAGCATCTGACAAAGATTTGTCTTTGGAAGAATATGAAGTTCTTTTGAAATCTTTATTTAAAGAATATAAAGTTGATGGCTGCATTATTTCATCAGTAGTAGAAGAATTAACTAAAAAGTTCAAAAAAGCCGTAGACAACGTGTTTAAGTTGGATTCACTTGTTTTGACGACAAAAATCAATACAGGTGTAAAAATTTGTCTTGATAATCCCAAAGAGGCAGGAGCTGATAGGATTGCAAATGCTGCCGGTGCTTATGTTTTGTACAACTATCCGGTTATTGTAATTGATTTTGGAACAGCAACCACTTTTGATATTGTAAACGGTAAGGGGGAATTTGTTGGTGGAATTATTGCACCAGGCGTTAATTTACAGGTTAAAGCATTGAATAAATTTACCTCAAAGCTTCCTAGAATTGAAATCACACCATCAAATGCAGCAATCGGCCATAACACAAATGATGCAATTCTTTCAGGCATTTTAAGAGGGACAGCTGCTATGATTGATGGACTTGTTGAACAATGTGAAAAAGAACTCGGGCAAAAAGCTGTAATAGTTGCAACTGGCGGTTATTCAGGGCTAATTTCAACTTATTTAAAAAGACAATTTGATTTTATAAACCCGACTCTAACCCTCGAAGGTCTTCGTTATTTATATCAAATAAACAAACTAGATGTTGTAAGTAAATTGTAAGAAATTACCCATAAGATTTTCGTTCCAAACCTGGACATCTTGTGGAACAGATAATACAACCGGTGCAAAATTCCAGATATATTTGATATTCGACCTAACCAAAAAATCAGCGGTAGACTGTGCAAACTGTCTTGGCACCGTCAAAATTGCGATATCCGCTTCGTCATTTCTAGCGATTTCCGGAAGCTTTTCAATGCTTTCAATTTTCATTCCGTTTACAATTTTACCAACTTTTTTAGGGTCATTATCAAAAAGTGAAAGAATATTCAAGCCGTAATCAGAGAAATTTCCATAGTTTGCAATTGCTGTTCCGAGATTTCCGGCACCAATGATAAAAGCTTTTTTAGTCTTTTTAAACCCAAGAGTTTTTTCAATCGCAAGCTTTAATTCTTTAACATCGTAACCAACTCTGCTTTTACCGGAATTATCAAGGTAATTCAAGTCTTTCCGCACCTGAGAATCATCTGTGTTCAAAAGTTGTGCAATCTGTTTGCTTGAAATAAAATCCTCTTTATTATTGATAAAATCAAACAATATGCAGTGATAAAGAGTCAATCTGTTAATTACTTTGTCCGGAATTTTTTTATTCATAGTGAGATTATAACACAAAGTACGTAATAAAACGCAATAAAAATTTGCAAAGATGTATGTTTATAGTACAATGCAATTGGTTACACTAACCTGATAGGCTTTGCCCTAGTTCAAAACTTGAAAATAATAACCCGATTTCAGGCTAGAATGAGGTGGTGTTTCCCGTAGTACAATAAGTTAAACAAAGGAGAAAACCGATGCCAGTAGCATCTATGATTGAACTTTTAGAAGCAGGTGTACACTTCGGACACCAAACACAAAGATGGAACCCTAAAATGAAACCGTATATTTACGGTGCTAGAAACGGAATCTATGTACTAGATTTACGTAAAACAACTGATTTGCTTGATGAAGCTTATGCTGTTGTTAGAGAGTTCGCATCTAAAAATAAAAACGTTTTGTTCGTTGGAACAAAAAAACAAGCAGCAGAAGTTGTTGCAGAAGAAGCAACAAGAGCTGGTGCATACTACATTAACAGAAGATGGTTAGGTGGTATGTTGACTAACTTTGAAACTATCAGAGGTCGTGTAAACAAACTTAGAGAACTTGAAGATTTCATGAACTCTGGACATGCTGAAAAATTACCTAAAAAAGAAATCGCTAAATTGAACAGAGAATTAGGTAAATTGAGCAAAACTTTGGGTGGTATCAAAGACATGAGAGGTCTTCCTGATGTAATTTTCATCGTTGACCAAAAGAAAGAAGATATCGCTATTAAAGAAGCTAACAAACTTAATATCCCTGTAATTTGCTTGGCTGATACAAATGCTGATCCGGAAGGTATTGACTACATTATCCCTGGTAATGATGATGCTATCAGATCAATCAAATTAATCACTTCTAAATTGGCTGACGCTGTTTTGGAAGGTAAACAACTTAGAGAAGCTAATGCAAACGCTAAAAAGCTTGAATCTATCAAACCTGAAGATGCAGGTGTTGAAGTGAAAGCTGAAGAAGTTGCTGCTGAATAGATACATTTGTGAGACGTGAAAGGTGAAACGTGAAAAGACCATTACAAAAGTTGATATTAGTATAATTTTACTAAAAATGCTTTTATGTAAAGAACTTTTCACTTCTCACTTTTCACGTTTCACTTAATATAAATAAGGAGAAATATTAAATGAACATTACAGCTCAAATGGTAAAAGAACTCCGTGATAAAACAGGTGCTGGTATGATGGACGCTAAAAAAGCACTTGTTGAAACTGACGGTGATATGGAAAAAGCAATGGAAGTCCTTCGCCAAAAAGGCATGGCTTCTGCTGATAAAAAAATGGGCAGAATCGCTGCTGAAGGCGTTGTAACTTCTGCTATTCTTGACAATTGCGGTGCAATGGTTGAATTGAACTGTGAAACAGACTTCGTTGCTAAAAACGAAGAATTTAAAGAATTAGCTAACAACTTGGCAGAATTTGTTGCAACTTCAAACCCTGCTGATGTTGATGCGCTTCTTGCTTCAACTTGCCCTAAATGCGGTAAAGTTGTTTCTGAAATTATCAAAGAAAAAATCGCTTCTATCGGCGAAAAAATTACTTTCAGAAGATTTGTTCGTTATGAAGGCAACACTGCTTCTTACATTCACAACGGCAAAATCGGTGTTCTTATCGAAACAGACAACAAAGATGCTGAATTGATGAACGATATCTGCTTGCACATTGCATCATCTGCACCAGAATTCATCACAAGAGCAGAAATCCCTCAATCAGTTATCGACCACGAAACAGAAGTTGAAATGGGTAAAGAAGATCTTCAAAAGAAACCTGAACAAATCAGAGCTAAAATCGTTGAAGGTCGTGTAAACAAACTTATGTCACACAGAGTTCTTCTTGAACAACCTTTCATCAAAAATCCTGACGTAACTGTTGGACAATTGATTGAAGGTAAATTGAACGTTAAAGCTTTCACAAGATATATGCTTGGTGAAGGACTTGAAAAACGTCAAGAAAACTTCGCTGACGAAGTTATGAGCCAAGTAAAAGGCTAGGGACGAAGTCCCTCTCCCATTGGGACAATTTTAGTAAAGGCGCTATCTATGGATTTGGTGGAATTCTGCCAATTTTGTAGGTGGCGCTTTTATGTATTCTCGAAATATCAAAGATGATGCAATGAAAAGCTTCTCGCCCTCTGTTAGGGAAAGAAAGAGAGTGGGTAGACGATATTTAATCATTCTGATACCTTAAAAAATTTCCCCAAGCGAATAGCGAGGGGATAAATTTTCTTGTGATTCAGAATCTAATTTAAACTCAAAAATTTACCACGGATAATCCGATTTTATTTTCCACCCATCACGAATGATTTTTGCTGAGCAATAATTGCCATTTGCATTACAAATATTATTAATATGACTTGTTTCACAGTTCGCACATGATGGTCTGGCAATTCCTTTCTCAAAATCAACTTCAAAATTAAACACGTCTTTGCCATAAGTATTTGGAGGTTTTATTCCATTTATATCAACCCTAACCGTTTGCGATGTACCATATACAGCCACATTACCATTCTCTCCTGCTTTCCAACTCATTATTGACACAGCATAAGTAGTACCGTCAATTGTCGAGAAAAATATTCTACCATTATCATAAATTGTGCCAATTGAATGAATCTCAAGACTTCCATTTATGTATTTATATTGATTTTTGCTATTATTGAGCAGAGGACCAGTATGATCAGGATAAGCGTTTACACCATTGAAATATGGTAACCAATATGTGGCAAAAAATGTTTCAACTGTTGTGGCATTAACTGCTTCACCAGCCACTAAGTCAATTGAACCGTTATCAGCAATTGATTTTTGAGCTACTTGACCAAGGATAGAATATGCTTTTTGAAGTCTGGTTATTGTAACATGTTTTTGGTAATTTTTAATGACTGTTGGAAGAGTTAGTGCAGCAACAACACCGATTATGCCGAGGGTGATTAAGACCTCTGCCAAAGTAAACGCGACTCGACGAAACTTGTCGCAGTGGGCTACGTGCGTAGCACCGCTTCCTACCTGCTTAGCTGCCTCAAATACCGTCTTCACCTCTAAGCCACCATCTCCAAGGTTGCCCCCCCCCGAAGGCGTTCTCTTTATCAAGCCTCTTCATACTAAACCTTTCCAAAGTTCATTCCTTCTTTTATTACTAGAGATTTTGCGAACTTTAATAAAATCTGTTATGCAGCGATTGAACCTTTAATTTCTCTGATTAGGTATTCAGCAACCCATTCAAAGTCTTTGTTTTCTTTTGCTGCTTCTTTTAAATATTTTACGGAAGCGTCACCGATTCTAATCAAAGTCATTGCAACAACGCCTCTTTTTACACCTCTAACAACTTGAAGCTCGTCTACCAATTGAGGAAGAGCTGATGTGCCAATGCTCACCAATTCGTTTTCCAATTTGTTTTTTGTAACGTTATCTGCATTTTCTAACTTTGAAAGAATTTCGTTTACTGTTTCCATTATCATAATCTCCATTTATCTTATCTATATTCTGATTATAAACTAAAAAATACATGACTTGGGATTTCCTTACATAATCTTTATATCGTTAAAGATAATATAAAGATTTTTATTCACAATGTTAATTTTTGATAAAAATTTAGCAAAATTTTTCTTTTTGAAGTATTATAAAAGTAACAAAGGGGATTTATTGTGGAAAATTCTAAAGAAAATAAAATGACAATAGGGATACCTCGCGGAATGTCCTTTTACAACGATTATCCGTTCTATTACGGCTTTTTTAGCGACTTGGGTATAAATATTGTGTTATCAGATATAACAACTAAACAAACGATGTCTAGCGGTTCTTCGCTTGTTGTAACTGAAACTTGTTTGCCAATAAAAATTTATATCGGCCATATTTTGAATTTGATTGATAAAGGTGTGGACAAAATTTTGGTTCCATCTATTCAGTCAATTGCTCCAAAAATTTACAACTGCTCAAAAATTCGTGGATTGCCGGATTTGGTTCGAAATGTTGTCAAAAAAGACTTTACTATGATTGAAGCAACTCTTGATAAGTCAGAGAAAAATCAAGGTTTATATGATTTTCTATTAGAAATGACAAAACCGTTTGGAATTACTGATTTAGACAGAATTAAAAAGGCGTCAAAAGCCGGTTGGCGCACTTATAACAACTTCCATGTGATGTCAAAATCCGGTATGAGCTATAAAAAAGCGATGAATTACGCGCTTCAAGGCAAAGTATTTATCGAAAATCAAACAAAGGAATATCCGATTTCTATTGCGTTGATTGCGCACGGATATAATATTTTTGACGAACGTGCTTCAATGAAGATTTTTGATAAGTTAGAAAAAATGGACGTTAAGGTTTATTCTTCTCTTCAATTGTCAAAAGAGCAGATGGACGACGGAATTAAGGCGCTCGGACAAGACATGTACTGGGCAAATGAACGTGAAATGACTGGCGCTGCCGGACATTTTATGAAGGATAATAAAATTGACGGAATGATTACTGTTACAGCGTTTGGCTGTGGTCCGGACTCTCTAATGGTAGAGCGAATTACACGTAAGGCAAAACGATTCAACAAGCCGCTTTTGAATTTAACAATTGATGAGCAAACTGGCGAAGCCGGCTTTATTACACGTTTGGAAGCTTTTGTTGATATGCTTTTCCGCAAAAAACGTGCCAAAATTATCAACAAAATTGAAATAAATTCAGAGGATTCATATATCCCGAATACAAATTTCATTGAAACAAAATAGTAAAAGAAAAACCTCCTTTTTTAAGGAGGTTAAATTTTGTTTTTTAGGAAGGAATAGGAATATATGCTCTCTTTTATTTAAACGTTCTCTCTTAATATCTCGTGTTATTTAATGCTCTCATATATATAAAGTATATAAATAGTATCTAATTTCATAAATAGCCCAATTTGTTACAAAAATTAATACTTGCATTTTTCTATGGGTGGTTTAT
>CAKUZO010000039.1 GCA_934717895.1 uncultured Candidatus Melainabacteria bacterium
TATAGCTCAGTTGGTAGAGCAGTTGACTCTTAATCAATTGGTCGAGGGTTCGAGCGAACACGAGCAGAGCGAATTTGCGGACGGACGGAGCTTAGCGAGTCCGGATAGCGAACAGATTGAGCCAGACTATGACGTCAGTCATATCTGCGAAACTCTGTGAGCGTGGAGCAAATTCAAGACAGGGCGAAGGCTTGTCTGCGAAATAATTAGAATTATGTAGCAGATAACCGAAGACCCGTTAAACGCGAGTGTTCAAGACAGCCCCTCTGAGCCCAGAACAAAGAAGCTTCCTTCGGGGAGCTTTTTTGTTTTATCTCTTTTTATAACTATTTATTTTTTACTTCTTGTGTCAAATAATCTACAGCTCTATAAACCCTACGCAACAATCCGTCTTCGCTGGTAGATTTAACATTACAAGTTTGTTCTAAACAATTGCTAGAATCATGAATCATTCGTTTGCGAAAAGCATAATTTGTCTCATTTACATCAGGCTGCCCAGTTACAAGTTCAAACCCATCTTTTTTTGTTTTTAAATCCTTAACAACAACTTGCACTTTAGTACAAAATTTATTTTCAAAAATTGGAGAAACAAATTCGTCATTTTCCAATGCGTGCAAACCTCCATAAATATCAATCTTAATTTTATTATGTTTTGCATAATTTTCTAGCATATTCTTTGAGGCTTCTAATTTTTCTGCAGCTGGCTTATACATTCCGTCGGCGTGTATTTTAACTAACTTTGGTCTAAATCTATCAATTATTCTTGATACCTTCATATTAACTCCTTTTTTTTTATTCCAAAACACAAACATAAAAATTTTTGCTACATAATCATTGCTTTAATAGAATTCTTCATATAAAGATGATATTTAAAAAATAATATTATTGCAAATTAAAAATCAGGGAATATAATAAAAGAGAACTTGGGCTTATAGCTCAGTTGGTAGAGCAGTTGACTCTTAATCAATTGGTCGAGGGTTCGAGCCCCTCTGAGCCCAAAATAATGAAGCTTCCTTCGGGGAGCTTTTTTATTATAAGAGGGGCGAGAACCACAAGGCGAAGAGCCTTGTCTTTGGTTCGAGCGAACACGAGCTCAGGGCGAAGGCTTGTCTGCGAAATAATTAAAATTATGTAGCAGACAACCGAAGACCCGTTAAACGCGAGTGTTCAAGACAGCCCCTCTGAGCCCAAAATAATGAAGCTTCCTTCGGGGAGCTTTTTTATTATAAGAAATTTGTTTTTTGTTTATAGTAGAATAAAAAAAAGGAGAAAATATGAAAAAGTTTTCGTTATTATTGTTGTTTGTATTTTTAATGACAACCACTGCAAATGCACAAGATATGTTCTCAGATATTAATAGTATCAATTCTTTTAAATGCACAGGGAATATTATAAGTGGCTCGATTAATGAATATAATAACCCGACGTTGCACTATACCTTTAAAAAAGGTAAATTATATAGTTCAAATTTAAACACATTATTTGGCGATATTACAAAAAAAGAGAAAAAAGTTCTAAAACTAAAAATTTCAGATGATTATATTACATTTAAAGAACGCTTGTATAAGTTTGAAGCTTCATACTATACGTGGGTTAAAATAAATAGAGAAACCGGAGAATTTTGGTTAAATGCAAAAAATGATTATGGCTTTTTCTTTAAACGTGCTAACGTAAAAGGAAATTGTTCAATAGAAAATTAACTTATTAAAAGCTTTTACAAAATATTTCCCAACAAATCGTATAAATTAATGTTTAAGCCTTTTTCAAGAATTGCTGACTTCATTTCAGAAATTTGCGATGGAGTTGTTTTAGATGTATTAACAATAATTTTACTTAATGCATTGGAAGGAACTCCGATAGGGATTGCTCTATGGGTGATATAATCTCTATGACCGCCAAAGTTTCCATCTTTATATAAAATAGATTGCATTCCGCTAGGAGTTTTCATAGTAGCTACATTAACAGAGTTTTTTAGTAAAACCGGATCGATTTTATTTTTATTAAACACAAATACTAGCTGACCTCTATTTGAAACTTTTAATCCACCCGCACTTTCAAGTTTTGGCAAGAAATTTAATTCACCCCTATTATACCTTTGTCTAGAAAAATATTTTTCTATTGGCATACTTTCTAAAACTTCCCAAAAATCAGCACACAATGGAGTTTGAGTTTCAACACCGGTTCCACTCCGTTTACATATTTCACCTGAATAAATTCCATTGTTAAGAATTTGTTCAAAGCTTTCTTTGTTGTATGATGTCGCATGCAGTAATTCTTGCTTTCCTATTGTAGCAGAATTTGTGCCGAATTTGGACAAATCTTTTTTTGCAGATTCTTTGTATGCCATCAAACAATCATCATATAACTGTTTTTGAGAAGGTGTTAAACAGGCTCCCATTGTGAGACCGTTTACTTGTTTGACTTCTGAGGACATTGGAATTTTATCAAATGGGATTTGATATTGCTTTTTGGGTACTGAAACATCTAATCTTCGAATATATTGCTCTATTGTTTCACCGCTTTTTTGAGGAGTATTTTTGCATAATTCAGAAAATTGTTTAATATATTTTTTTCTTGCTAATAAAACTTCTGATAAATAGTTTGGATTATTTAATGCAGTTGGATTAAAGTATCCTGAATAATTTGCCTTATATTCAGCAGCATTTTTTATTAAATCTTTTATTGCAAAATCAGGTAAATTAACAACTCTGTCTAATGATGATATTAGTTCGTTTCTTGTCATGTCTTTTAAATATTGCTTAGAATGTGATAAATTATCAAAAAAAGATGTTAGTTCATTAACATTTTCGCCAAATTGTTCTCCTGTTTTTATTGCTCCTCGTGCCCTATACGAAAGAGCTCCACCAACATCGAGTCTTATGGCTTTTCCGTTTGATATAATAGTATTTCCGGCTTTTAGAGCGTCCCAATTCGCCAACCAACAATCCATTCCAAACCCTTCTCTTGCCAGTTTTGCATCAGATATTGAAAGTTCTTTTTCTATTGGCATAAAATCACTCAAAAGCCCGCATTTAACGTTTACATCATCAAAAACAGACTTTTTAGGAAGTGTTTCGGTAATGGTTGTTATTTTGGGAGTTGGAATTCCTGCTAAATTATACAATTCCGAAGCCAGTTTTTCCGAATATGCTTGTTGAGCATTTTGTGGAAATTTCAAATATTTTAAATCTTTCCCATTGGTTGTAATCCAAAAGCCCAAATTAGAACCTTCACCAGAATTTTTGAATGCGGTTACAGTATTTATTTGACCATTAATATTTATAGTTCGAGGTTCTGTTGCAAATTGTGTTCGCAAAGATTGCATTTTCTTTTGCAATAACGATACTGTATTATTTTTAGTGGGAACACGCCATTCTTTAGCGACTTGCTCGACAATATTTGCATGATTTTGTGTCAAGCCTTGTGCTAAGTATTTATTTTTTCTTGCAGCAACAGATGAAGCATTATATATACATTTTATAATGTTACCCATAACTTGTAATATCTCCAATTCCCCTGTATTAATATAAAGTGTTTTTAAATAAGAAAAATGCTTTTATATTAAGAAATATTAATTTGTTATAATAGTTCAAAAAATTTTTTATTCATATAAAAAGGATTTAATTAATGGACATATAATGGATATCCTTTTAATTAAATCCTCTGAAAAACATTTACGCGAGAAGGGATTGTCTTGAACACTCGCGTTTAACGGGTCTTCGGTTGTCTGCTACATAATTTGAATTATTTCGCAGCCAAGCCTTCGCCCTTAGCTCGTGTTCGCTCGAACCAAGACAAGGCTCTTCGCCTTGCGGTTCTCTCCCTTCTCATTAAAAAAGACCCCATGAAGGAGTCTTTTTTATTT
Source organism: uncultured Candidatus Melainabacteria bacterium (assembly GCA_934717895.1). GTDB lineage: Bacteria > Cyanobacteriota > Vampirovibrionia > Gastranaerophilales > Gastranaerophilaceae > Stercorousia. The sequence continues at coordinate 3,866 of CAKUZO010000039.1, forward strand.
ACGCGAGAAGGGATTCGAACCCCCGACCTTTTGGTTCGTAGCCAAACACTCTATCCAGCTGAGCTACTCGCGCTTATTTAATTGTTTTCGTTACAATTCTCTTGCAACATCTCAATCTTATCAAAAAAAGAAATTTTTTCAAGTTTTTTCTAAAAAAAAATTTTACGGCAATATCATTAATGTTTTTGATAAATAGTATGTTATTCTGTGCCTGTGAGGTAAATTATGGAAAAATTAACAGACAGAGAAATGACTATTTTAAAACTTGTTATGCAAGGATATGCTAACAGTGAAATTAGCAAAAAAGTGTTTATCAGCGTGCATACCGTTAAAGCTCATATCGGCTCTATTACTCGGAAATTATCCGCAAAAAACAGAACACATGCTGTTTATTTGGCGCTTAAAAATAATTTAATTGATTAATGAAATTGTTACAATTTGAACGCTTAACAAAAAAGTTATATAATAATGTTAAGCGAGAAAAATCATGAAAAAATTACTTTTAACATTTACATTTTTATTATTATTTATATTTACATTTGTCCAAAAAGTTTCGGCGGAACAACTTTACAAATTAACGTCCGCAAACTTTGATACGTCAAATTCTGTTATTGTTTTGTCTGCCCAAGACACGCAAGGCGGGGCTATTTTGCACAATATCAAACTTGTTAAACTTGAAAATCCGTCAAGAGCTTATTTTGATATTGATAATGCGATTATTACATTCCCTCGTCAGGATTGGAGTTTTAATTCAGGAAACATTAAACAGGTGAAGATTAACCAGTTTTCGGCTAATCCGAACAAAGTTCGTGTTGTCTTTTATTACGACAAAGGGTTTAATCCTGATAGTATTAAATTTATCCGCATGAAAAATAATATTATTATTAAGTTTAAAAATAGTAATATCAGTGATCATAATTTTTACCAAAATTCATATCGAGATGAACACTCTTCATCAAGTGATTTTTATGAATATTTAACCATTACAACTCCGGTTGCACAAGCAAACGATACAATAGTTGGGCAAATTCAAGATGCATTTAATACAACGGCGCAAGAAATTCGTGCAAAAAAAGAGTTGAAACTTAATACAGAATACTATCTGAATTCAATATCAACTAAACAAAATGGAGTTTTATTGAACGGTTTTGGCTCTATTACGGTTGAGCGTCCTATGATTTTGTCAAATCCGCACAGAATAGTTTATGATCTTCCAAATACGCTTGTTGATACAAAATTGCGAAACAAAGAATACCGTATTAGTGAAACAGAAACGGTAAAAATTGGACAATTTTCCGTAAATAAGGCTCGTATTGTTATTACAACGGAAGATGTCGGAGATTATATTCCGATTTATTCTAGCGACAATCAGTCAGTAATTCTTGCAAACTACAAAAAAACAAATAATACTTCATTATATAATAATTCTACAAATTTAGTTTCTTATCAGCATGAAAAAATTGATTCTTTGACGGATTCAATGGTGTTCAAGTTTGATTCTACATTTGTGCATGGGATTGATAGATATAATGACAAGATAATTGTATATTTGTATAACGTTGTAAAATATAATGACGAAAGCTTTAAGGCTGCAATAAAGGGGACATTATTCGACAAAGCTGCAATTTCTCTTATGCCTAAAATTGGTTTAAAATTGACAATTCCAGTTGAGCAAGATGCAGTTACATCGGCTTATATCGGAGCAGATGGCAGAAGTTTGAAAATAAAGGTTAAAGAGGCGAAAAAAGCGACTCCTACACCAACACCGGTTGTGAAGAAACAACATCAAACAACTCCAATTATTCTAAATCCTCCAAAAGCAACAAGTAACACGTCAGGGAAACATAAAGTAGTTATTGATGCAGGCCATGGTGGTACTGATGTTGGAGCAACAGGTGGAGGAATTTATGAGAAAAATATTACACTTGATGTGTCTAAAAAGGTTGAGGCAATACTAAAACAACGTGGCTATCAGGTAGTTATGACAAGACCTGATGACAAATTTGTATCATTACAGGATAGGGTTACAATAAATGAAAACTACTCACCGGATATATTTGTAAGTATTCACGTAAATTCAAGTGTTCGTCCGGAAATTACAGGTGTAGAAACTCATTATTATCACCAATACAGTATGTCATTGGCTCAAACTGTTCACTCGGCTTTTGCTAGTGCTGTGCAGTCGCCGAACAGAGGTTTGTTTAAATCCAAATTTTATGTTATAAATCATACTACATGCCCTGCGATTTTGGTAGAAATAGGATTTATATCAAATGCGAACGAAAGAGCACAACTTGTTAGCGAAAAACGCAAACAGGCAACGGCAAAATCTATTGCAGACGGTATAGACAATTATTTTAAACAGAAGTAGAAAGATGACAAATAAAGACAACAGACCAATAGCTTTTTTTGACTCAGGTGTAGGCGGATTGACAGTTTTTTCGAAAGTAAAAAAACTTCTTCCGAACGAAAATTATTTATATTTTGGCGATACCAAAAACATGCCTTATGGAGAAAAAACAGAAGATGAATTAATCTGTTTTGCAGACAGAATATTTCGTTTTTTTGAAGAACAAAATGCAAAAGCTGTTGTTATGGCTTGTAATACCTCTTCTGCTGTAACTTATGAGAAATTGAAAAACAATTACAATTTCAAAATCTACCCTATTATTCAATCTGTTTGTGAGTCTTTGGCAAATCTTGATGGAGTAAAAAATCTTGGGATAATTGCAACACCGGCGACAATTAATTCGCATGCATATTCAAAAGGGGTAAAAAAATATAATTCTGATATGAATATATTTGAGTTAGCAGCCCCGGAATGGGTTCGAATTGTTGAAGAACACAGGATTAACGCCCCTCAAAGTCAAAGTCAAATAAAAAATATACTTAATATAATGGCCGAAAATCAACCTGACAAAATCGTGCTGGCATGCACTCATTATCCTTATTTGTTAGATGTTTTGAAAAAATACATGCCTGCTGAAATTTTTATTGATCCATCAGTGTTTTTTGCACAAAATATAAAGAAAGATTTGACAAAAAATGGCTTGTTGGGTGATAAATTTGAGTATGAAAAGTTTTTTGTTAGCTCAAATCCTGAAAACTTTAAAGTTGCATCAGAATTATTCTATAAGCTGGACAAATTGCCCGAATTAATGAGCTTGGTAGTGAGCTGAATTCCTAATATTATTTTCACTCATAATAATTTTTTACAATATAATCTAAACAGTCTTTGTATGTTGGCATTTCAATGATTTTGTCTGAAATATTGCTGGCAGAAACATTTAATTCCGTTGAATTTTCTTTTATTGCAAAAACTTTAATTCCTCGTTTTATTGCCTCAAAAACAGGAGTTGAGCCCAGTGCATCATAAGGCATAACAAGATAATCTAAATCGTCTATTGAAATCCCTTCTGTTGTAGAAATAATAGGAGCGTTGTTAAGTCCGATTAGAATACATGGTAAAAAAGTCGGTGTAATGTATTCTGACGCTGCTTTCCCATCGACCAAATCAGGATATATTTGGTAATCAACAAATGCAGGAGAGTGTGCGCACGGAACTTGTAATTCCTTCGAAATGTAGTGAGAAATTATCGCTTCGACTCCTCCGACAGGGTCTACACCAACACCTTGCGAATAATTTGGGTTATCATCTTCCGGTTCTTCAAAAAGGCAAACAATTGCAATCGCATTGCAACCTTCTTTTAGCAAGGCTTTTGACGCATTCAATAATGTTTGTGGATTTGTGAGAGTGCCGGTTGAAATCCCACTTTCTTCTACATTGAATTTTACACCGACTTCTTCGTCAGTAATCTTGTATGTTGTAATATCTATACCATATACGCATTTTACGGCATTCATTGTATTTAAATGCACATTCAAAACATCTTTTGGAATTGCTTTGTCAAAAACTATTCCGATTTTGTTGTTATGAGATGGCGAAAGCTTAATATTTCCCTTGAAAAACTCATCAATAGAATATCCTTCAACATAAAGCATATTGTCACTTATGCCGGAAAAGCAACCTGCGTTTACGACATTTGGGTTCACAATAAGTTTTGAAATTTTCGCAAATTTTTTTGCATAACAACTTGCATCGCCGGCGTATCCGCCAATTGACGCTCCAATTCCTGTTGGAACAATAAATGCTCCTAATCTTTCACCGTTTTTTAACATACATTAATATTACAACAAAAAAAGCAACCCGAAGATTGCTTTTTTAATATTTGTTTAGACTTCTTATTGAGAAACTCCGCCATAAGAGAAGTCGTTTTTGATGTTTGTTTGAAGCAACTTAGTCCAAGTTGATTCAAAAGTTGTAATTTCATTTAATTGTGTTTCAAGATTATTTTTTTCAACTTCCAACTCGCTTTCCCAAGAATTTAGGTTTGCAAGTTTAAGTTCATGATCTTGTTGCAATTGTTCTACGAGCAACTCATAGGTATCTTGATCATCTTCATAATAATTGTAGTAGATATCGTCCATCTTTGTGTTGTATAGAGATTGCTCTTGTGCAGTTTGCTTAGATGAGTTCAACAAGTCCATCATATTAGTGGATAGTTTGTCGTTGATTAAAGCTTTTTGTTTTGTGTAAAGTAACAATGTGTCGTGAATATTTGAAATAGCCATCGTTCTTGTCCTCTTCTTATACTCTCTGTACATATATAAACAATTTTGAAAAATTCGGATTTCAACATGTGGGTGTTTTGTTACAAAAGTTAATAAACGGGAGGGAGAAGTCGATAAGACGCTAAGGCTATAAGACGATAGGTTGTATCAGTAATAAAATATAGTTCCGGATAAATAATCAAACAATAGGTTGGGCTTTCTAGTCCAACATCACAATATTTATAGAATTATTCAAAAGTAGGTCTGCATTGCGAAATTGCGGACGAGTGGCTAACTCGGGGAGTGAGGAACTGCCATTCATATCTGCGACAGCAATATGAATGGCAGTTCCGAGCGAGAAGCAATTTCAAGACGCCATGCCGACAAATTGGTTCATAGTTAAATTTAGTCAAAGGTAAATTTTTCAACAGAAGTTTTATCTTTATCAAGAACAATTCTAGTCCTACTTCCATCGAGATTTGTTTTTTCTTGCATAATATCTTTCAATTTTCGTGGATTTTCTGTATCAAAATTCCATATGGTTGAAGTTTTTTCTTTGCCTTTATTATCAAATTCTTTGATTGTTAAAGTTTTTTGAATATCTGTATTTACTTTATAGATTTTATAGCTTTTGTTGTTTGTTTTTAAGTAATTTATGAAATCTTTAGGGCTTGTTTCAAAAGTCAATTTTTCATCAGTAAAGTTTTCCTGAGGAAAATCTTTCCTTGAGAAATTCCCTAAATCGATATATTTTTCAATATAATCTGTTACGTGGATATCATTGCCCCAAAATGTTATTCGTTGTGATTCTGCTCCATGTTTGTCAAATTTACTTATTTCTTCAAGGGTGTCGCCCCAAATAGAACTTTGAATTTTATTATTGTTGTTATCATATTCCGTAATTAGAATATGTTCTTTGCAATTTTTATTAGAACTAAAATCGTTACATTGTAAATGTTTTATTTTAAAGTTTATATTGTTATTTTTTAGATATTTCATATATTCATTTTGTGTTTTAAAACCAGCTAAACTATATACAGAAACTTCTTCTTTAGGGTAGACATTTGTAATATAGTTTGTTCTATTTTTGTTGTCTTTACTAATTCTTCTTAATAATTTTGTTCCTTTATATGTTGTTTGTTCATAGTAATTCCAATGTTCTATATCACCGTTATCGTAGTTAATTCGTTTTTCTACATTCCCATATTTATTATTAGTTGTTAGAACAATATTTCCATTTGGACAATTTTCAACAACAAAATCTTTCCCTTCAATTTTTCCTTGCATCTTGAGGCGATTAATCATCGCTTTGAGAGGAATTTGAGGAACTGTATCTCGATTTATTACAGGTGACATATAGGCACAAATAGCACTATTCGTCTCTGGGCTAATTTCTTTGAACTGTTGATATTGTGCACGCGTTGGCGTCATAGTTCCGAGATTTTGCTGAGGTGCAAAATTCTGCCTTATTCTGTTTTGAGAGTAAACTCCTTGTAACATACACCTAACCATTGTTTTGACAATAAAAGTCAAAACTATATATAACTAATCTACATTTATATAAACGTTTTTTGTTATGTAAAATTGCTTTTGGGAATACTTTTGTAAAGAAAAATGACGGGGTTGCGATTCAAACCCGTCACGCTTATGAATTATATATGTATTGTTGGTTTTAATTCTCTCTTCAAGAGCTCTCTCTTATATTATTAATATGCCACAAAACTAATTCTTTATAACTATATGTAACGAAATATTACTAATTCTTTGGTATTAGTTTTGAAAAATCACAGCCAATAGAACTAATCAATTTTAATTGTTCGAACGATTTTCTTCTTCTTTGACAAAATTTACAAGCTCTTCAAGATGTTTATCTTCAATTGAGTTGATAAGTTCTGTCACTGACTGAATTTTCCCCAGAGCAAAACCTGTTTCTGCAAGAAGTACGCAATCGTTACAAAGTCTATATCCTTCATATTCGATTGAGCCTGCAAGACATTTGTTTTGCCCACAACAATCACAGTCAAAGAATTCATCTGCTATATCTGGATTGTCCTCTAAATCGTCAATTCGCATTTGCTCAACAACTTGTGACATTTCTTCTATTATTTCGTGTTCTGATTTTTTTTGTGTCATTTTTTTACCTTTTACTCGATTAAACTTTTCATTTTTCCAACAGCTTCTGCCAGCCCTGTAAATACTGCACGAGAAATAATGCTGTGCCCAATATTTAATTCGTGTAAGCCTTCGATTTCGTGCATTCTGTGAACATTTTCATAGTTCAAACCATGACCGGCATTAACTTTTAAACCTAGACTTTGAGCAAGTTCTGCGGATTTTTTCAGCTTTTGAAATTCTTCTTCCTCTTCTTGGTAGCCAAAACTTTCAGCATAAGCACCTGTGTGCATTTCAATAAATTGTGCACCTGTTTTTGCAGAGGCTTTTACTTGTTCTTCGTCCGGATCAATGAAAAGGCTCACGATAATTCCGGCATCAAGTAGCGGTTTAATAAACTCTGTAACTTTATCAAGTTGTCCTGCAACATCAAGTCCGCCTTCTGTTGTAACTTCTTGACGTTTTTCAGGTACTAGGCAGATGGAATAAGGTTTTACATCAAGTGCAATTGCTTGAATATCATCAGCCATTGCCATTTCAAGGTTTAGACGAGTTTTTAAGCTCTCTGTGAGAGCATAAACATCTTCGTCTTTAATGTGTCGTCTATCTTCTCGCAAGTGAGTTGTGATTGATGTTGCGCCGTTTTGTTCAGCAATTTCAGCGGCTTTTTCGACACTTGGTTCAACTCCGCCTCTTGCGTTTCTTAATGTTGCTACGTGATCTATATTTACTCCTAATAACATTTTTACCTCTTTTCGTTGCTAATTTTTAATAATGCTGTATATGACGGTAAAATGGTTGTCTTGCCGTCTTTTGTTGCCATATCGATGGCTTTTTTTATGTTTGGTTCAATAATAATTTTTTCTTGCGGAATTCCGGCGTATTTAAGACGAGTTGCCATATCGTTTGCTCGAATTCCTGATGTAATGACAAGTTTTTTAGCGCCTTTAAGTTGCTCAAAATCGCTGTCCCATAGCCAAGAAATATCTCTGCCGTCTGCATAATTGTCGTTTATTGCAACAACAATATTTGAATTTAAGTCGACGGTTTTTAGAACTTCGCTTGCACCTGTCGGATTTTTGATAAGTTGAATAGTTGCCGGATTGCCGTTTATTAATCTTGTTTCGGTTCTTCCAAAAATGGCATGGTATGAATTTAATGCATTTTGAATTTCTTGTTGATTAAGCCCTTCTTCAAATGCCAAAGCAATTGCTGCAAGCGCATTATATGCATTGTAAAGTCCTGCAAGATTTACCGTAAACTCAAAATCAATTCCTTTGTTTTTCACAGTAATAACTGAGTGATCATTGAAAACTTTTACATCTGCCGGATAGTTGCAAACGTGGCGTTTGTAACCGCATTTCGGGCAATAATAGTGTCCTTCTTGTGCAAAGAATTGTTTAGAATATTCTAATGGTTCTCCACAAATACAATTAAAAGCCTCTGCCGGAGCATTTGATTTATGCTCATAATTACAGTCATATTCCACATTTTCAAATCCGTAATAAACTGCATATTTAGTTTTGTCAAAGGTTGCAACAAGCGGATCGTCTGCGTTTAAGATAAGCTTTAAATCAGAGTTTTTGCTGATAGCATTCTGGATAAATCCTGCGGTTGTGTTAAGTTCGCCATATCTGTCAAGTTGATCCCTAAAAAGGTTTGTCACAACAAGATAATCTGATTTCATATAGTCATAAAGCTTTGTCAAATAAGCCTCATCTGATTCTATCACTGCATAATCAAAACGCTTAAGAGGTTTTACATTTAGTGCAAATACATTTGCAACGCCTGTGAGCATGTTCGCCCCCTTCAAGTTGTGGATAACTTTTTGGTTTGCTGTTTCTAAAATATGTGCGATAATCCCTGATGTTGTGGATTTCCCATTTGTTCCGGTTATTGTGATAACATCTTTTTCTATATATTTTCTACAAAGTCTTAAAAAATCAGGGCAGATTTTAAGCGTCATCATGCCGACAAATGAAGTTCCTGATGAACGGTTTAAAAGCCTGATTGCGATGTATACACAGCGTGCGAATATAAGTGATAAATAAAATTTTAATATCCTAATCATAAATAGTCCTTTTAGACGTATTCTAAATTTTCCTCTCATATTATAATATAATACAAAAGACAGGAAAAATGTATATATTTATCGGAATAATTTTTATATCAGAATTAATAATTGCTCATTTTATTATCTCAAATTTAATAAAATGGGATAGAAAAGTGCGATACTACAACGCTTGCGTGGAATCATTTAACCCGCTGTTGCAAACGTGTTTGCAGTATGGAAGATGTTTGGTTGCATCTTTCAAGAATTCTTTTGAAAAATTTATTGCTTATATTAAGAAAAAGCATGAACAATTAATTACAAAGGTTGTTTTGGCGGTAGTAATTTATTCAGCGCTAATATTGTTTAAAGTTAAAACTAAAAAAGTAAAGAAAATATATAAATTAGCCGGTGTAATTAAGGATTTAGTTTTAGAGTTGGCAGTGTAATTTTTGGGAATAGTTGGAGATTATGGCAAAATTTCAATACAGAGCATTAAAAAACCAAAAAGAGTTTATAGAAGGTGAAATAGAAGCTAGTACCCTACGAGAAGCGAGGCAGAAAATTGTTGCATTAGGTTTTTTGCCTACAAAAGTCTATGAAGAAAATTCAATGCAAGACAAACTTGTTGAACCAACTCAAACAACTCCGACAACCGGAAAAAGAGTAAAAAGGTTATCATTAAACGAAAAGATCTGGTTCACATCTGAATTAGAAACTTTGTTGTCTGCCGGAATTCCTATTTTAGAAGCACTAGAAAGTGTTCAAAAGAATTCTGCTAGCTTAAAAATAAAAACAATTTGTACAAATGTAATACAATCAATTTATTCCGGAAATACATTTGCACAAAGCATGGAAAAGCTTTATGCAAAAGTGTTTGGTCAAGTTTACATTGGACTTATAAAGGCAGGTGAATCTTCGGGTGAGCTGGACGAAACACTCATAAGAATGTTAGTTATTTTGAACAAAGAGGCAAAAATTCTGGACAAAATAAAAAGTGCTTCGATTTATCCTTCAATTTTATTGGCACTGATGTTTGGTTTAATTATGCTATTTTCAGTTGTAATTTTCCCAAGATTTTGTACATTTTTCTCTTCTACCGGAGGAGATATCCCTCTATTTGCACAAGTTGTATTCGGTTTTTGTGATTTTGTTCATAAATTTTGGCTGTTTTTAATTGTTGGTATTGTTGGCGTAATAACAGGCTTACACTCGCTTATGCAAACCTATTCTTTTAAGAAAAATATTGATATGATTGTTTTAAAAATCCCAAAATTATCAGAGTTTATTAATTATATAAATTTAGCGAATTATATGACGGTTTTATATATTAGCTATGAAGCCGGAGTGCCTATCGTTTCTGCACTTGAACTTGCTCAAAAAACAGTTGGAAATATTATAATTAAATCAAAATTATCCAATGTTGTAAACATGGTAAAAAATGGAAAGAGCCTTGCAGAAGCTCTAAATTTTTCACAAGTTATTCCATCTGCACTATTATCAATGATTGCAACCGGAGAAAAATCAGGTTCTCTTGGGAAAATGTTAAAAGAAACAGTAGATGTAATTGATAAAAAAATAGATTTTGTATTAGACGCATTGAGCAAAGCTTTTGAACCTACAATTATAATTATCATGGGTATATGCGTCGGAACTTTTTTAGTCGCATTTATGCAAATGTACATCGCCTCACTTACTTCTTTAATTTAGCCACTCTCGTCATAAAAAGCATTAAAGTTTTATAGGTTTTTATGAAGGCAAAAAAGGCTGTGTTTGCTGGGTTTGACGAGTTTTTTGTTTAGAAATTGTAACGAAATATTACAAAAATGAATGCAAATATTAAAGAAATTTTGCACATGTGTCGTCATGAAAGGCATAAGGAAACTAAAACGGAAAGGAAGACAGGTCATGGGTATGGCGGCTTCGCAGGCAAGATTTCTAGGTCTTACTGCAAGAAAAACAAATGTCGAATTTGAAGGCCAACAGATTAACCAACAACGTACTACGTTGTCGAACCAATCTGCTAACTACTACAACCAATTGCTTGGCATGTCGGTTCCTGTTCCACCTTCGGTTGACGATTATACAAAAACAGTTTATACATTTGAAGATGGTGCTTTGAGCAACTCAATCTCTACTATGATTGCTCAAAAAGGTGGAGAATACCTAATCAGCTACACTTCTTCTTGGACAGATGACTTCGCAGCTGTTGCTGCCGGTCAATCTATTGTAACTAAATCTGCTGGAAACTATGAAGCTTTCAATGGAACAGAAGTTACAAGAAAAAATGGCAAATACTACGTTAATGGGGTTGAATTAGCCCTAGAAGAACTTAGAGAAGATTCAGATGCTGTAAAACAAGGTATGAAAGCCGGAAAATATTATTCTTTATCTGTAAAGAATGCAGATGGCTCTGTTTCTAAAACATATTTTGAGAGAGATCTACTTGAAACAGGTACTATTTACAGTGATACAGGTAAAAGCCAATCAAATATCAAAGGATATGCTATTAATAACACTTACAAAGTAGGTGCAAAAGAACTTCGAGCAATGCAAACAAGAACAGATGACGAAATCAATGCAATGACAGATGCAGAACTTGAAGCATTCAAAGGTAATGATGAATATTTGAAAACTCTTTCTAATGACCAAATTAAAAAATTAATGAAAGAAGAAAACGAATATATTAACATCTTGAACAAACAATACGGAACAGATACTTGGGAAGTAAGATATGTTCAAAACACATCAACAAACACTTGGGTACCTTACTTCAACAAGAAATCTGTACTAGATAGTGCAATCTATTCTGACACCGGTTCTTCTCAAAGCAACATTCCGGCATACACAATCGGTTCTGCAAAGAAAACAGAAGAAGTTAAAGGTGTTACAGCAAGATTAGAACAAGATTCAACAGGTCGTATTATTAACGTAACTCTTCACCCAGGAAAGGCGGACGAAGTTACTTATGCAGTAACAACAAACACATTGACAGATCAAGCAAAATATAATGATGCAATGAATCAATATGAATACGACAAGTACCAATATGATCAATCAATTCAAGAAATTAACTCTAAAATTGAAATCATTCAATCAGAAGACAAAAACCTTGAATTGCGATTGAAACAACTTGATACAGAACAAAAAGCAATTCAAACTGAAATGGAATCAGTTCAAAAAGTAATCGAAAAGAATACAGAGTCAACATTCAAAACATTCGGGTAGGCGAAGCCTACTTCTCCCACTAGGCTTTGTAAGCGTGCCGCTTAACCCGCCCAATTAGATTTTGGAAGAAGTTTTCAAAAGATTGGTGAGTGGAGAACGAAGAGAATTAACCAAAAGTGAATAAGTGAATAAGAAAATATGTGAATAAGTTCAAATAGCTCGCTACGCTCGAAAGTAGCTTAGTGTGATAGCACGAAAAGAACTTATTAACTTATTCACTTATTGGCCTACAGCTTTTAATAAAAAAATATTGTTTCCTTTCCCTTTTTCCCAGACTAACTACAAGTTGGTCTTTTTTATTGCAAAAATGTTTATTGTTTACCCACTCTCTTTCTCTGCTTGGTTGTTGGCGATAAACGAGCCTTCGTGTTTTGCTCCGCAAAAGCACTCCGCTCTCAGCCAACAATCCGCTCCCTAATAGAGAGAGAAGCCTTACCTTGCAACTATCTCTATTAATAATTCAGTATAGTAGCTATTTTGGAATATTTATTTGTGTGAAACATAAGTCTTCCATAATCTGGGAAGATTTAGATGGGTAGTTGATACGTAATAACAGTTTTAACCTAACGTAACATTCCACTTGACTTTTAGAGTGTTTTTTGAATATAATAATTCTTGTCAGAAAAGTTACATGCGAATACTTTATCAAAGGCTTTAAATAGCTTTATTTTGGTATATTCGCAAATATATAAAAGTCGTAAAACCATTAAAACAAATATGAAAGGTAAAAATCAATGGATTTAGAAAACAAAGAAGAAATGGCAGTAGTAGAAGAAACTAAAACTGAAACAGTTGAAGCAACTGAAGAAGCTCCTGCTGAAGAAAAACACACTCGTGGTCAAAGACGTGGTCGTGGTAAAAAGAAAATCGAAACAACAGAAGAAAAACCTCAATCAGAATGGATTGAACGTGTTGTTCAAATCAGCCGTGTAACAAAAGTTGTTAAAGGTGGTAA
>CAKUZO010000040.1 GCA_934717895.1 uncultured Candidatus Melainabacteria bacterium
CGGATTAGAACAAGAAACCATAAACGAAAGTTACAAAAAATTTTTCTTATAAAAAAGGAACTACACTTACATTGTGTTTCGTTGCATTAAAGTTACCACAAAAATACCTAATTTTAAAGGAAACACATATTAACAATTTTACAAATTTTTGAAAAATTACCCCTTTGTAAGTCGCTAGTTACCAATTTTTCTCCGAAAGGATACACAATGTAATTTTGTGTCCAAAAAGGAGTTCTAAATGGTAGTAAATGCAACTGATACAATGTTTTTCACAAACGAGCCAGGATTAAAGTTAGAGGATAGATTTAAATCAACTCTTGTAAATGTGGAAACATTTGATATTTTAGTTGGGTATTTTAGAACTAGTGGTTTTAAAGCCTTATGTAATGAGTTTGAAAATATTGATAAAATAAGAATTTTGATTGGGCTTAGTACTGATAAACAAACTGTTGAGGCGTATCAAAAATCAAAACAATTAGATTTTTTAGAATCGCACTCAAACACAAAAGATATTTTTTCTAAAGAATTAGAAAAAGAATTATATAGTTCAGAAGATAATTATGATGTTGAATATAGTATAAGAAAATTTGTTGAATTTTTGAGATGTGGAAAATTAGAATTAAGAGCATTTCCAAGCAGAGATTTACACGCAAAAGTTTATATTAGCAAGTTTAGAAAAGACGACCGAGATTATGGTCGAGTTATAACAGGTTCAAGTAATTTTTCCAAGAATGGTTTAAATTCGCAATATGAATTTAATGTAGAACTAAAAAACAGTATTGATGTTAAATATGCACAAGAAAAATTTGATAACCTTTGGGCGATGTCAGTTGATTTAACTGAAACTTACATTGACACCATAAATGATAAAACTTGGTTAAATGACACAATCAAACCTTATGAATTATACATAAAATTCTTGTATGAGTATTTTAAAGAAAAATTAGAAAAGAAAGAAACTCTTGAGATAAAACCACCAAAAGGTTTTATGAAACTTGAATATCAACAAGAGGCAGTTAGAACAATATCAGAAATTGTTGATAAATACAATGGCTGTTTTCTTGCTGACGTAGTTGGTTTGGGTAAAACATATATAACCGCAATGTTTATGCAAAATTTACCAGGGAAAAAACTTGTTATTTGTCCACCACCGATTATTGAAAATTGGGAAGATGCAATAAATGATTTTGGAGTAAGAAGTGCAACCGTCGTTTCTTTAGGTAAATTAGAACATATTAAGAAAAAGGGTTATCAAGATTTTGATTATATTTTTGTTGATGAAGCTCATAGATTCAGAAACGAAAACACAAGCCAATATCAACTTTTGCACGAAATTTGCTATGGTAAAAAAGTTATTTTAATTACTGCAACTCCACTAAATAACTCTATTTATGATTTTTATCCACTAATAACTTTATTTCAACCTGCTAAAAATAGCACAATTCCTGGCATGAAAAATCTTGAAGGCTTTTTTGTAAACGCAAGAAATCGTCTTAAAAAGTTGGATAAATCGACTCCTGAATATATAGAAGAAGTCAAAAACATTTCAAAAGAAGTTAGAAACAAAGTTTTGAAATATATTTTAGTAAGAAGAACAAGACGAGATGTAAAAGAATATTTTTCAAATGATATAAAAAAACAAGGCTTGTTTTTCCCTGAAGTTGATGCTCCACATAGAATTGTTTATCAATACGATGAAAAAACAAATGAGATTTTTGATACAACAATTTCAAAATTAAAGCATTTTACTTTTGCAAGATATCAACCTGGGAACAATTTAAAAGCAACATTTAAAAGAAGTGATTTTGAACAAACCCAAGAACGTAACTTGGTTGGATTTATGAAAACAATGCTTATAAAACGACTTGAAAGTAGCCGTTTTGCGTTCTTGCAAACCGTTAGCAGATTTATAAATTCTTACGAGCAGTTTATAAAAATGTATAATTCTGGAACTGTTTATATCAGCAAAAAAGTAGACGTTTATGACTATTTGGAATCAGAAAATGAAGATGAACTAATTGAAGCATTAGAAAACGATTCAAAGGCTAAAATTTATAAGGCAAATCAATTTAATAACGATTTTATAGATAAATTAGAATTTGATTTATCGATTCTAAAATGGATGAAAGACTCTTGGTCAAAGATTGATAAAGACTTCAAAAAAGATGCTTTTATTCAAGCTCTTAAATCTGATGAATATTTAAAAGACAATAAAATTCTAATTTTTTCAGAATCAATGGAAACAGGTTTGGACTTGTATAATTCATTGTATGAAGATTTTGGAAATAGCGTTTTATTCTATTCAAGTGGTGAATGTCGATACGAAAATAAATCAGTTTCACCAAACACAGTAAAAGACTTAATCCATAAAAACTATGACCCAAAATATTACGAAACATCAGATGATATAAAGGTTTTAATCACAACAGATGTTTTAGCAGAAGGTATAAATTTACACCGCTCAAACATAATCATAAACTATGACTTGCCTTGGAATCCTACGAGGGTCTTGCAACGTGTAGGTCGTGTAAACCGTGTTGGCAGTAAGTTTGACAAAATTCATATCTATAATATTTTTCCGAGTGCAACGGCAGATAACGAATTAAACTTGGAAGATAACATTAAGGCTAAAATCCAAGCCTTTCATGAAACTTTGGGTGAAGATGCAAAATATCTTACTGAGGAAGAAGAAACTACAAATCATAAACTTTTTGGTGAAAATTTCTACGATAAGGTTACAAACAAAGACACCTACAATGAAGACGAAAGCGAAGAAAATTCAGATTTAAAATATATCAAAATTTTAGAAGATATAAGAGATAACGATAACGAACTTTTCAATAAGGTTAAATATCTTCCTAAAAAATCAAGAACTGCAAGAAAAATTAAGGCTGATAAAAATAGTGTAATTACATTTTTCAGAAAAGGACCATTAGAAAGATTTTATTTGAGTGATGGTGAAACGACTGTTAATCTTGGTTTTGAAGATGCAGTTAAATATTTTGAGTGCGATAAAAATTGCGAAAAACAAACAGTTCCACATGAATTTTATCACTTGCTTCAAGCGAATAAAGACGAATTCTTTAAACCTAATGAAGAAGATGATATTCAAGTTAAGAAAACAGGTGGAAGTTCAAATCATAAGTATGTCAGATTAAGAATTGATTTTGCAATAAAAGAGGGCAGATTAACTGATATTCAAGAAGATTATATGAAAAAGATTTTGGCTCTGTATGATGAGGGCAAAATCATAAACGAAATTAGTAAATCAATAAAGGATGCGATAGAAAAAGAACTCGATAGTGTTAAGGTTTACCAAATAATTAAAAATAATATTCCAGAAACTTATTTAACAAACAAAACGGAAGTTAAAAAAGACGAGAATGTTCATACCGAAATAATCCTGTCAGAGTTTTTGATAGGAGAAAATAATGGATAGAAACTCGGCAAAAACACTTATTACAAATACTTTATGTAATAAATTTGATAAAACACAATATAGGAATTTTATCGTTAATTTTTTAGACGGCATTGATGAAAATAAAGTTTTTACTTGTGGTAATGCGTATGTGCCAGAGGCTTTTAGAGAGTATATAACTTCTTATGGCAGATTTGGCAAATATACTGATAAAAACAACGAAACTATTGAAGTATTGTGGGTAAGCCTTAAAAAAGATACTTCACTTGATAGGGCAAGAACCGTACAAAGAAACTTTGTTGCGTGGTATTTGAATGGTGGCAGAGGCGGGCAATTAAGAAAAAATGCTTTAGTTGCTTTTTATAATGAAGATAGAAACGATTGGAGATTTTCTTTTGTAAAACTTGATACTACGCTAATTCAAGATGATAAAGGCAAAATCAAAATCGTAAACAATTTTACACCTGCAAAAAGATTTTCATTTTTGGTTGGCGAATTTGAACCTAATCATACTGCACAATCAAGACTTGTTTCACTTTTAGAAAAAGACTATCCGACATTAGATGAAATAGAAGAAGCGTTTAATGTTGAAAAAGTTTCAAAAGAATTCTTTGAAAATTATAAAGAACTATTCTTACAACTAACTGAAGATTTGAAAAATATTAGAGAGAATGAACCATCACAAAGAATCAATGCAGAATTCACATTGAAATCTATTTTTGATGCAGATTTTTGTAAAAAATTGTTAGGTCAGTTGGTATTTTTGTATTTTATACAGAAAAAAGGTTGGCTTGGTGTTGCAAGAGATAAAAAATGGGGTGAGGGTGATAAACAATTCTTACGCCATACATTTGAAAGAGCAATTAACGAGGGTAAAAACTTCTTTAACGATTACCTTGAACCATTGTTCTATAATGCACTTGCAAATGGAGAAAGAGATGATAATTGGTTTGGTGAATTAGATTGCAAAATCCCATTCTTAAACGGTGGCTTGTTTGAGCGATACCACGATTATGATTGGGTTAATACAGACATTGTTTTTGATAATACTATTTTTTCAAATAATAAGAAAACGAAAAATAGCGATATCGGAACAGGTATTTTAGACGTATTCGATAGATATAACTTTACTGTAAAAGAAGATGAACCTCTTGAAAAAGAAGTCGCAGTTGACCCAGAGATGTTGGGTAAGGTTTTTGAAAACTTACTTGAAGTTCAAGATAGAAAATCAAAAGGTGCTTTTTATACCCCTCGTGAAATCGTACATTATATGTGCCAAGAAAGTTTGATTAACTACTTGTGTACAGAACTTGGCATAAATGATGATAACAATAATATTACAGACTCTACAAATCTTACAAAACAAGATATAGAGGATTTTATACATCATTCCGATAAAATTTCTCAACTTGAAAATATTGCTACTGATAAAGAAAATGAAAATTCTAAATATACACATATTTTTTCAGACCCTATAAAAAATAATGCAAATGCGATAGATAAGGCTTTGGAAGATATTAAAATCTGCGACCCTGCGATAGGTTCAGGTGCATTTCCTGTTGGTATGTTGAATGAAATTGTTAGAGCAAGAATTGCACTTGTAGAATCAGGATTTTTGCCTGAAGCAAAGAAAAGAACCACTTATGAGTATAAACGACAAGCAATCCAAAATTCTATTTATGGTGTAGATATAGAATCAGGTGCAGTAGAAATTGCTAAATTAAGACTTTGGTTATCACTTGTTGTTGATGAAGAAGATATTGAAAATATTAAGGCACTTCCAAACTTGGATTATAAAATTGTTTGTGGCAATTCTTTGCTTGGTGTGGAACGAAATTTGTTTAATGATACATTATTCAAACAGTTGGAAGAATTAAAAACGCAATTCTTTAATGAAACAAGAAAATCAGAAAAAAGACGTTTGAAAAAGCAAATTGATGCAACAATAAAAGAACTAACAAAAGACGGAACTTTTGATTTTGAAATATATTTTTCAGAAGTTTTTCACGAAAAAGATGGATTTGATGTAGTTATTGCAAATCCACCTTATGTGCAAATTCCTAAAAAGATTTATTCTATTCAAAGCTTCCCTTTTTCTGAAGGTAAAGATAAAGGAAAGCAAAATTTATACAAATTATTTATAGAACTTGCATATAATATCTGTAAGAAAAAAGGCTATTCAACGTTAATTGTACAAAGTTCCTTAATGTGTGATATTTCTGCACAATATACTAGAGAACTTTTATTAACAAAAACGTCTATTGATAGAGTTATTGAATTTGCCAAAAAGGCTGAAAACAAATCTAACCAAGTTTTTGAATCTGTCTTACAAGGAACTTGTATTGCAATATATCAAAAAACTGACGTTATTAATGATGAATTTAATGTATCAATAGGAAATGATATCTCAACAATAACAAATTTATCATTTGAAAAAGAATCTCAATCAAAACTATTAAATTTCTATCCTAACGGTTATTTTATACCATTAATAAGAAAATCCGAATTTAATATTATTGATAAAATTTTTAATAATTCTACAAAGTTAAAAGAATTAGTTTTAAAAACTAAAAAGGGTGATTTAAGTTCTGATAATGATAAATCATTATTTAAAGATGTCGTTAGTGAATTAAAATTAATCAGAGGCTGTAATATTCAAAAATACGGAATAAAAGAGCCTTACGATAATGTAGATTTTTCAGAAAAAACTAAAAAAGCAGAACTAGAAAATCGTAATAATAAAATAATTGCATTTCAAAATATAACCGGCACAACTGATAAATGGAGACTTCACTCTTGTTTATTTGAAAACAAGTCTAACATTATATTTTTAGATACAACAATAAAAATTTTATTAAAACCTGAAATTAATGAATACTGTCTTTTAGGTATTTTAAATTCAAAATTACTAGATTGGTTCTTTAGAAAAACGAGCACAAATAACCATGTTAATGGCTATGAAGTCGAATCTTTGCCAATAGCCCAAAATTATAACAATAAAGAACTCGAAGAAATTACTAAAAAGATGATAAATTTAATTGCTGAAAATTCGAATAATACAGAAGAAACACAAAAAAATATAAATTTATATCAACAAGAAATAGACAAGATAGTATATAAATTATATAATTTAACGTATGAAGAAGTTTTGACTATTGATAAAAACTTTGAGTTATCAGAACAAGATTACAAATAATAGAGTTAAGGACAATTTTATTTTTTCTCTGTTATAAAATATTAATAAAAGGTTTGTTATGCAGACAAAAAAAAGAAAAGAAAAATTTAAAGTACTCACTAAGATCATTTTATCACAGCTTTTTAATCAGATTAAATTTAATATAAAAAGTTTTATTTTATCTTGTAAATTAACTTTCATTTTAAAAAACAAAAATAATGAATTTATAAAAGAATTATTATTGAATAGTTTTATATTTTTATTGTTTATATCAATATTGATATTTACTTTTTATTCTAAAAATGATTATAATAATAACATTTTATTTATGTTAAATGGTGCAATAATAAGTATTTGGTTTACTCATTTTATAAAAATAATAGAATCTTTCAAAACATTTTCAAATAATTTAAATAGAATATTTACGTCTATCTCTACTATTTTACAATCTTTATCATATTTATATGAGAACCTAATATGTTTTTTCCCTTACAACGACAAATTATTTAAAAAAGGTAGTAGTATATTATATGTAACGCCCTATGGTCACCATGATGAGCGAGTACTTCAAACAAAAAGTGCTAACATTTTTATAAATTATTTCCAATCTTTATCAAAAGAAGAACTTTTAAAATGTTTAGAAGAAGATAAAGTTGAACAATTAATAAAATTATTAAATCTTCAAAAAGATAATATTTATCATAATCATTTGTTTATAGTCACTTGTAAAGAATGCTTACCAAATTACATAATAGAGTTATTTGAACAACTAATTTCAATAGTAAATAATTTAACTAATTTTTATCAAATGTATGGTAGAAATATAGATAGTAGTTTAAAACAACAATTATCAAATTTGTGTTCTGTGTATGTTTATAAACTAACATCAACAATTTTATTTATACAAGAAGAAAAACTTCTATATAAAGATTATATTTCTCATATTTCACATCCACCACAAATCTATTTTGCAAAATCATTAGAAGAAGCTATTATTCTTAATAAAGTAAATAATATTTAGCCTGCATCTACTGTGTTGAGTTTTTATTGTAGTTTTATTTATAACTTCCGACTTTTCTTCCTGACGAATCATATTTTGTTGTTCTGCCATTTGAGTCGGTTCTATAACTTCCTGTTCTTCGCCCTGTTGAATCATAAACATTTGTTCTTCCGCTAGAATTTGTACGATAAGTTTCAGTTCGTCTACCCAAGTTATCATATCTTGTATATCCACTAGAAGTTTGTCTTACGGTACTTGTTTTTCTACCCATATTATCGTAAGTTGTGTAACCAGAAGATGTTTGCTTTATCGTTCCTGTTTTACGTCCATATTTATCATAAGATGTTGTAGTAGAACCGTTTGTTCTGTAACTACCTGTTTTTCTGCCATAACTGTCATAAGAATTAACAGTTGAGCAAAACCCATAACTTGCCACAAAACATAACGTCAATAATGTCAAAAATATTTTCTTCATAATTTCTCCTTTTATTTATATAACGATTTCAAACAAAATTTGTTCATATTTAAAACAAAATTTTGTAATTACTCTAATACTATAAAAACGGGCACAATTTCAGCATAATAAAAATATTATTCAATATTTTTCAGATAGAAAATAAATGTAACATATTTAAAAATTAATTATCAACACCAATTATGTGTTATGAAAAATATTGTTTAAGGTCTATTTTATTCTTTCTGCCATAACAATTTCTACAACAATCAATATTTATTCGACCTGGATGCTTTGGAAATGATGCATTTGGTTTAGCACAAAATGTAAAAACATTTTCTCTAAGTTTTAAGTTCTCAAGAATTTTTTTTACTTGAATATTTTTTGTATTGTTTTTATATCTAGTTCCCCAAGCTAAAAGCACATCAGAAGAAGAATCGTTAATCTCACTCAATATTCGTTTAATATTATCTTTATTGAAATTAGAATATACTTTTCTTGAATTTGGCTCTTTTTCAGTTAATAAATTGAATACTTTGATTTTATTGTAATTATTTTCATTTGCTATTTTTATTAAATTTGTTATGGTTTGATCAATAAAGATACCTTCCTTTTCTTTACCAGATTCTGAAGGATTTAACATTACTACAATTAGAGGCTTTGCTTGATTATTAGATATTATTTCAATTTCTAAACTGAATCTTTCATTTTTATTATATTCCGCAACGCCTTTGATTTTAATATTTTTTGAGTTGTCGGTTATATTTTTTTCGGGATATTCTATTAGCATATTTTTTTACTATCCTTTTTATTAATTATAATCAAAAAACATAAATTATATACTCTACTCAAAAAGTATTCGGTCTTTGTTAAATTTGTTTTTATCAGATAATCTTCTTACTTGAAAAATACATTTTCTATCAATTATTCCGAGATTTTGGTAATATTTAATTATTTGATTTAACAAAGATAAATTATTTCTTATTGTTTTTGGTGGTAATTTCTTCAATTTATATTCATTAAAAAGTTCTTTTATATCATTGTTACAAATTGCTGTAAGATTTTTATTTTCAAAATAAGGCAATAAATGATATTTTATAACTGAAGAATATCGTTTATAGGTTTCTAATTTGCAATTATTTTTTACATAATCATTTAAAAATCTTTCAAATGCTGCTTGAGTTGAAATATTTTTATTTACTTTATTGGCAATAGTAAAAATTTCATAATTTTCAGAATTGATGTTTTCTTTGTATTTATACAAACCTTGTTCAAAGACTATTTTATCACTGTTCAAAAGATGTTCAAGTTCATTATTACAATCACATTCTGCAATCATATTAATTTCGTCTAGTGTAAATTCTTTTAAATGTTTTGCAAGTTTTTCTATGTTCATAAAATCTCCTTAATTACATCAAGATTTATTTCTTGTAAATTATTATCTTTAGCAATTATTTCAAGTTGGCTTATCAATTGCACAATTTGTCTAAACCTATTGTATTTTTTATGTATAAATTCAATAGCATCAATATTTACTTGGACTTCTGAAAGTTGCTCAAAAATTTGTTTCAGGTCATTAATGCTAAAAGTTTCAAATTTCGCAATCTCTGAAAATCTATCAAAAAGATGTTTATATCTCTCCAATTTTTTATGAGCCAATCCCATACCAACAAAGATTATTGGACAATTAGTTTCATCGTGAATATCCCTCAAAATTTCTATCGTTTTTAAGTTATTCATCAAATAATCTATTTCATCAACAATAATCAGTTGAGGTTTTTGTTTTAATTTTTGTACTATCAAATTAAAATTATCTGACGTCAAATATCTTGGAATTTCGTCCATTTCTTTTGCAATTTCTTCTAACAACCAGCGTCCAGTCATTAAGTTTGTAGCCCTTAAATATATTGCATCATATTTACAAGCCAACCATAATGCTGTTTGCGATTTTCCTAACCCTGGTTCGCCATATATTAATCCCATTTTCGGAATATTCTTTGGTTTGTTAATTAAGTTTTCAACTAAACCAATAAAGTTTTTCACGTTAGTTGTTTTAACAAAAATTCTATTCATATAAAAGTTTGTACTCCTTAGTTTGTTTAAAATTCTCAATCCATTTATCATTCGGATTATTTTGGATTAAATACTCATATTTTTCTGAATTATTCTTAAAAACTTTCTGAACACCTTTTGAACGCTCTTTGAACTCTGTTTGAACAGGAGTTGAAATTTCTTCAAGCATTTTTGTTTCTAAATACTTAACTTCATCATTGGATAAATATTCTTTGACGGCGTTTATAGTTTTCTTATGCAATTTTCTTTGTTTAACAATTTTTTGTTTATAATCTTCAAAATCAGTAACCGTACCTAATAATTTTGCCATTGGATGAGTTTCAGTTATACGTTCTGCAGTGCATAAGTATTCACCCTTTGTCGTATAAACTTTAATACTCGTCAAATCAAATAAATTGTATTTAATTAGAACCTTACTTTTAAACCCATAAAGACGTTCGTCAAAATAATCACAATTTAAAAATCTAATTCCATTTCTCTGTATTGTTTTAACTTCAGTTGCAAGCATCAAATCGTCTAACAAATTAATATCTACATTTTGTCTTTTTCGTTCTTCTAAAACTTCTGCTATTGTTTTATTTGGTGCATTCGGACAAGGTTGAGAGTTTTTGAAATTCAACCACATATCTATCATTTTTATTGTTTCGTCTAAAGTTGGGATAAAATCATTATGAATTTGCTTGTGCAACTTTTCATTTCTCATTAAATACGCAGGTTTATTATCTATACTTGAACCAACATAACTTGGTAATAATTTTTCAAACCCTTCTTGAAATTCTTTGAAAAATCTTTCAATAACTTTTGCTCTTGCGTTATATGGTCTTGCAAATACTGTTTCTATACCTAGTTTTGAATACAACCATTGAAATCCCAATTCTGTGAATCCCTTATCGTCAGTAAAATATTTAGCTCTAAATGCTCTACCATTATCTTGATACACAATTTTAGGAATCATATCTAAATTAATAATGGCATTTCTTAATGCACTTGCGATACATTGCGTGTTTTCTTCTAGCATAATTTCATAACCAACTAGTGCTGTTGCCTTCCAATCAAGAAAACCAACCAAAGTTGCTCTTGTAGTTTTACCAGTGAACGGATTAATTACCTTGAAATTTAAAACGTGTCCATCTGCTACAAGAATATCTCCTACTTCTAATAAACTTGCATCTCTTTTGATATATGGTTCAACTTTATCTGACAGAGCTTTTTCACCATCACGTGCTAAAACCCACTTATCATAATTATTCTTCTTGAACCAATTTGCATATTTTCTAAAAGTAATATCTGCTGGAATATATGATTGTCCTTGTTGTTGAAGTTTGTATTTTGTAAGTGCAATCGCTTTACCTATGCAAAGCCTATTTGGATGTAAAAGTATGCCCATAAATATTTTGATTTCTTCATCTGTTAAAATTGTTCTATATTCATCTACTTTTGCATATTTGTATTGTGGAATAAGTTTTGTATAATCTTCTGTTCCATTGAGAATGTTTTTCCAACGATGAAGAGTACCACGAGATATTTTTCCTAAAATTTCGAAAAGGTGTGAATTACTTGTATTATGTAAATTAACAAAGTCATAATCTGCTTGAAATTTATTATCTGATTTTCTTCGAAATTCTTTCCATTGATTGAGCAAATCTAATCTTGCTAGTGCTATTTTCTTTGATTTTTCGGGAGTGAATTCGACCATGTTTTTATTCCTTTTTACACAGTCATTAATCACTCTTTGCCTCAAATAAATCAACTCTTCGTCTCAATATCAGAGACAATTCGACACAGTTTAATATGCACCATTCCAACCTAATATTTTTCTATTAATTTCTTCAATAACATCTGGTGATAGAAATTTTGCAGGTTTCTTTTTATGTGAAAAATTATCAAAATTTTTTGCTTGTTCTTTTTCTTCTTTATTTATAATTTTGATAATATTTTCTAATGCACAAATTTCATGTTTATTTAAAATCCTATTGTTATCTATATCATCATTTAATTTTGTAAGAAGTTTCACGCCAACGTTATAAATATCATCAGCAAATTGTTTTGAGAAATCTTTTATTCTAACGATAGGTTTATCCCATTTGTATTTCTTTTTCCAATTAAAAACAGTTCTGCGTGAAACATTTAATTTTTCAGCAATAATATCTGGCGTTAAATTTTCAATGCTGTATAATTTTTCTGCTTCGTGAAGTAAATGTAATTTGTTCATTTAAAACCCTTTTAAATCTTGTTTAAAGACCTTTTACAACGACATTAATTACTCTTGTTTCAACAGAAGTCAAGTGTCATCTCAATCTCAAAGGTAATTTTGCAAATCTCAAATTAGGAAATACTTTTTTACTTGCACAAAATATACTTTGCTAAAGCGTAAATATATTGCTAACTTTCAGAGTTTGATTTTAAAATTGATGTAATTTTAGTGCAAGTAATATACAAATAAGTGCAGATAAAGTCCAACTAGTGCAAGTAAATCTCATTCTATTAAAATCGGCATAAAAGGCTTTATATCGAAGTCATAGCGATTATGTACCCATCTCGCACTTGCACTTTATTTACAAAAGAGCTGCAATAATAAAAAAAATAATATAAATGGCGGCGGTAAGGGGAATTGAACCCCTGTTTAGAGAATGAGAATCTCTCGTCCTAACCACTAGACGATACCGCTATTTGATTACTTCGTTATTATAGTACAAACATAATCCGATGGAGCAATGAATTTTATTTCATTTTTAATAAAAATAAATATACAAAAAATTCAAAATTTGTGATGCTAATCTGAAAGGAGTAAAGATGAATAAACATGTGCATTTGGATCGTGTTGTAAAAAATTTTCTTGATAATCTTGTTTTAAGTAAACCGATTTATGAGATGAGTGCTGACGATGCAAGAGAGTTTTTAGCAGAAATTCAGCAAAGAGATTATGAAAACTTGACGGCTAATGTTGAGGACATTTCGGTATTTAGTGAAAATGTTGGAGATATCAGTATTCGCTTGGTAAAACCGGAAGAATTTAAAGATGATATATTACCACTTGTTGTTTATTGTCATGGAGGTGGTTGGGTAATGGGTGATGCAGATGTTTATGATATGACAATAAAAACAATTGCGAAATATTCAAAATCAGCAGTTGCATTCATAAATTACCCTCGCTCACCTGAGTTTAAATATCCAACTGCATTAAATCAGGTTTATGAAACTGTAAAATATTTTAATGAAAACGGTTCTGATTATGGTGTTGATCCTGAAAGAATTGCGCTTGTCGGCGATAGTGCCGGTGGAAACTTGGCAAATGCTGCGGCACTTCGAATTAAAGATGATAATGAAATAAAATTAAGTTTTCTTGGGCTTATTTATCCGGTTTGCGATGCTGATATGAATACAAAGTCTTATGGCGAGTTTAAGGACGGTCCTTGGCTTAGTAAAAAGGCAATGGAGTACTTTTTTGAAGCATATTTGAATAACAAAAATGAGAAAAAGGATATATTCGTATCACCATTGAAGGCAGAAATTGATGAATTGGTAGGTTTGCCAGATACGCTGATTATAACGGCAGAAAACGATGTTTTGCGAGATGAGGGTGAAGAGTATGCTCAAAAATTGATTGAGGCAGATGTAGATGTTGCTTGTGTGCGTGTAAATAATACAATTCACGATTTTATGATGCTGAATTCGCTAAGAGCAAGTAAATCAACGCATGTTGGCTATAAATTGTTATGTCGATTTTTGTGTCACGCTTTGTATAAATGATAATAGATTAAGAAAAATTTCAAGAACTGCTTGACAAACGAAATTTTATTTAATACAATAGAGTCACGTCCAAACAACTGAATGGAGGAGTGCCAGAGCGGTTGATTGGAGCAGTCTTGAAAACTGTCGTACGTTCACGCGTACCGTGGGTTCGAATCCCACCTCCTCCTCCATTTAGAAAGCCCGAACCATTTAGGTTTAGGGCTTTTCTTATTATGTAGTCTGTCCATTAGTTAAATTATTGTATAAATTGCTGAGGTAATGTAATTTGTTGTTTTTTTATTAAAGATGGCGGGATAAGTATCCCGCCATACTATGATATTGCTATATTTATAATGTTTGGTAAGTGCGTCTAACAGACGTGTTGTAGTCATATAATAAAATTATAATTAATTTACACACATTGCAGAAAATGGATTTACTCTATAACCGGTTGTTGCATAATCAATATAGTCAGTGTAGTTGGAACGAAATATTCGCACACCAGCTACCTCATACATTGCTTCAGTTCCAGACCAAATTCCAATATTTTCGTTGCCGTTTACACCAAATCCAATAGAAGCAGCTTGTGATTTGTCTATTGAGATACCGGTTGTTTCTCCTGATGAATATATTTGATTTGTATTATATAACAATTTTGCCAATTTTGTTAAATCTTCTGGGGTTGGCATATTTTTTACTCCCCCACATTGTGCCACTGCTCCTGCCCAATAGTCATTGTTGGGATCGCCACTAGCACCATCATTACATTTCTTTATCCCAAGTTTATCTTTTTCTGCAAGACAATTGGCAAGAGATAGCGGTGTTGGTTGGAATGGTGCTGTAAAACATGTTCCTCCTGCCTCTATTGCGCATTCTGAACCCAAACCACTTGCCATGCCTAGTGTCAAAACATCTTGTCCGAGTTTATTCGGTTTTGAACCTCCATTCCAGTCATAAACACCCGAAATGCAATTTGTAGAACTTGAAATAGCACCGGATTGATTAAATTTTAATCCATCTTTATCAATATTAAAATCGCAAGATTTGTCATAGCTTAAAATCATTGCGATGCCGTCAGCTGTTACAATTCCAACCGTATCAGACCAATCACCTTTGGCAGAATCTGAAATTTTTAGAGTTTTTGCAGTTTTTGTTTTTGCGATTTCATAAGTTTTTCCTTCATCATTTATAATAACTTCTTTTGTTGGCCAGCAACCATTAAGATGGTTGTTATCACAAACTTTTGCAATTTTCATGTGTTTTTGTAGTTCTTGAACAAATGCTGCTGTATCGCCATACCCTGTAAGCCCACTTTGTACTGCCATTTTATCAGTTACTTTGCTTAACTTTTGACGTATGTTTTCAATTCGTTTTGCTTTAACTTGTCCTTGGACATTGTTTAAAAGTATAGGCATTGTGAGTGCAGCTACAATACCGATAATGCCGAGGGTGATTAAAACCTCTGCCAAAGTGAAAGCCGTTTTTTGGTGTATCTTCTCATCTAATTCAATCATTTTTCCTCTCTTTCATCTTGTCATATTATTAAACATATATATTTATTATAAACTATTACATTTATTATTGTCAATTGAATTAAACGGATTTGTTGAAAATAATTTACTATATGACATTATAAATTTATGAGAATAGTTACTGAGCTAAAAGAAGTTCTTTATCAAAAAGGGTTGAATTTGAAATTTGTTGCTGAAAGGTTGGAACAAAAATTGGGGAAACCTTACTCGCTTGCAAATTTATCGAACAAGCTTCGGAATGAAACTATTACTTACAGGGAAATGAAACTTATTGCAGAAATTATTGGTTGTAAATTGGAATTAAGAAACGATTAAGTCTCTTTTATTTTAATATCTGCTAACAATAAAAATGCTTTTGTCTAAAAATTGACAATTCGGTTACGTTTATTTATAATTGTAATTATTAAAGAAGGAGTGTGAAATGGCACAACAATTCAACCCACAAAATATTAAAAAAAGAACTTCGGTTTTGGTATTTTTGAAAGGCGCTGCGGCTCCTTTGGTGCTTTATGTTGAAAAACCGGAAGATCTTTATGCAGAATTACAACAAGCAATGAGAAGTGCAACAGCTACTTTGATTGAAAGAGAAACACAAGGACCGTTGAAAAAAGTTTGCTTTATCTCTAATCAAATTGCCTCTCTTGCAATACAGGAAGAACAATACGTAGGATAATGGATAACAAAATTTCAATTGAAGAATTAGAAAATACAAGCTCTAAAACCATTGATTTTCATTTTGAGGAAAAAATCGACGGTTTGAATTGTGTTACTCCAATTATCGCAGCTTTAGAAATAAAATCGCTCGGTGAGTTTATTGAAGTTTGTGGAAATGTTAAGGGAACTGTTAAGCTTGAATGCGATTTGTGTCTGAAAGAATTTGATTATGAACTGGATTTTCAGCTAGATGAAATGTTTGCGAAAAACGCTCTATTAGAAGATTACGGGCAAGAATTCGAACTCAAAGATGGACAGTTTGTAACGGATCTTGATGGCGCCGACGAGATTGATATTTATGACTTATTGTATCAATCTGTAATATTAAATTTACCAAATAAAAAAGTTTGTGGTATAAATTGTAA
>CAKUZO010000041.1 GCA_934717895.1 uncultured Candidatus Melainabacteria bacterium
AATTATGCCTTTGAAAACATAAACCAATAACGCAACCAATAAAATAAGTAATACAATAGTCATCTAATACTCTCCTATATTTTTTCTACTGTTAAGACCAAACTTTCGTTTTTAATAATTTTAACTTCACTTCCGACAGGAATTGTTTCGTCACTATCAACGCGAGCTTCCCAGCGTTCATCATAAATTGTTATTGCTCCTGAAAATTTAGTAATCGGTTCTATAACTTTTACAATTTTTCCGATATATTTGCTTTCCATACCGGTTTGAGATTCTTTGTCTTTTTTGTTTTTAATAAGTAAAGGTCTCAAAAACAAAATGGAAACAATAGACAATACTGTAAAAATAATAATTAACACAGTCCAATTTGCAATCCAAATAGCAGCAAGAGCTGTGATAATTGCAGCAACTGCAAGGTTCAAAAAGAACATCGACGGAACAACCATTTCCAAAATAATGAAAATTAAGCCGGCGATTGTAAAAGTTTCCCAAAGCATAATGTATCTCCTTTATATAAATACCATCTTAACATATTTTTTCAAACCCGTCAATCGAGTTGAAAAAAAAATTAATAATTGTTATAATATATTTATGGAAATTATTTGATAGGATTATGAAACTGATGGGAATATTTGATAGAGTAAAACGAGCTTATACATTGGCAGAAGTCATAATTGTTTTGGTTGTAATATCTGTTGTTGTTAGTGTTACAATGAGAGTTGCAAAAGCCAGATTGGACAATATTACAACATATACATATTATGCCGCATATAATGTCCTTAACGATATTACAGGACAAATGCTTGCAGATTTCAATCCAAGTAGAACCGAATATACCCAAATAAGCTTTAACAATAATTTTTTTAAGAACTTGTTTGCGTTACCGGCGTATAGCGAACCTGATGCAACTGACCCGGCAGATCCGGCTGCCGATGTTTGTTCACAACCTAGTGGTGGTTGCACTCCGGGACTTGTTTGGTCCGGGCAACCGACTTGCTCTTGCGTGGCTGAACCTACAACTATTCCTCGAAAAGGTACAAATTTTTGTCAAATGTTTGTTTTACTTGCAAATACAAAAGTAGGAACAAGTTGCAATGGGTCTGCTGTTGCAGCAAATAACACCGATTTTTCTTCATTAACAGCTGATTTTACATTGAGGAATGGTATGAAAGTATATAATGCCTCTCAAAATCCGACTTTAATCAATGCTCTCAGCCTTGTTAATCACACGGGAGCTCAAGTTGCCAAAGATGATGGAACTGTGATTTATATGGACGAATATGGTTATACATTGTACGTTGATATTGATGGAGGAAAGAGCGGAGATTCAATATTATGGGAAGATATTTTTCCTTTTTATGTAACTCTTTCAGGCAAGGTAATACCCGTTTTTAAATCCGATGATATATCATCATTTGGCGGAGGTAGCAGGTACTATCTTCAAACAAGTATTCAAGTCGATTCTACCAACAATGAAGGCGCAACTCAATATTGGCTTGAAGGTGCAAAAAGCATATCGTTTAGAGAAGCAGCTTGCCGTTCGGGTTATATTGACGCGAGTGCAGCGTACTGTAAAACCGCTCCTGCAATTGCCAAAAGTTCAATTTGCAACCGAGAAAACACTGTATGTTCTATTAAGAAAGTCTGTCCAATAAAACCTTTCTAATTTCAATAGTGCAAAACAAAATTTAAACCTTCCCTGATTGGGGAAGGTTTTTTAGTTATAACAGAGTTATCAATAATAAAAAAGTAAAGTGCGGTTTACTTCAATAACACGAAATTTGATAAGGAGAAGATTATGTCTAGAAACATCTTAAAACCAATCAGCAAAATTGTTGAAGAAAGTGGTTCTAATAAGCTTACTATTTTTACAAATCATCTAAAAATAGATGGTCATATTTTCTTGCCAGAGGGTCGATGTGAAGAATGCCATGACGATTTTATAACTCTTGAAAATGCAATGGTTTGCAGACTTTCAGATTATTGCACTTGCAACAATGATGATTGCGAATGTAATGACTATGTTTGTTTTAAATATGATTGGCTAAATGTTGGAATTGAAAAAATTACTGCGTTTAGTGTGGTAAAATAAGTAGCGATTTCGAATTTAGGTTTCTCTCACAAAATTGATATTTGAAAATAATAGCAATTACGTCATTGTGAGCGATTAGCAAAACAATAATATAATCAATACGGCAAACTCTATTCTTTGCCGTATTAATTTTTGTCAAGCTAAATGTGCGTAATAATGATTTCATGTTACAATATTATTACTATAAGGAGAAAATTATGACCCTAAGAAATGAACGTGTTAGAAAAGAATTAATGAGAGACATTTCTGAGATTTTAAGAAAAGAAATCAGAGGTCTTGCAGGTGTTGTGTCTATTTTAGATGTTGAAGTCGCTCACGACAACTCTTTTGCAAAGGTTATATATAGTGTTTTGGGCTCAGATGAACAAACCGAAAAAACCAAAGAAATTATTGAAAAAAGCACACCTAAAATTCGTTATGAAGTCGGAAAACGTATTCGTTTAAGACTCACTCCTGAATTAAAATTTGTCTACACAGATTCTTTGGAAAAAGGTTCAAGAGTCAGTGAGCTTATTGACAAAATTTCTCGTGGGGAGATATAGCGATAAATGTCGATACCTTTGGGCGAGCAAGCGATTGATAAAAAACAATTGTTTGGTTTTTTAAACATTTATAAGCCGGTCGGAATGACATCACATGATGTTGTTGCTGTATTGCGTCGTACAACTAAAATTAAGCAAATTGGGCACACCGGAACATTGGATCCTTTTGCGGAAGGAGTTTTACCAATTTGTATTGGGAAAGCAACGAGGCTCATTGAATACTTGCAAGATAACAAAGAATACCTTGCAACTGTGCAATTTGGAGCTTCTACCAATACTTTTGACTTGGACGGTGAAAAAATATCTGTTTCTGATAAAAAAGTAACAAAATCAGAGGTGGAAGAAGGCTTAAAGGCTTTCTATGGAGAGATTTCTCAGTTGCCACCGATTTTTTCTGCAATTAAAGTTAAAGGTAAAAAGCTTTATGAGTATGCAAGAAAAGGGGAAGATGTTGAAATTCAACCAAGAAAGGTTGTTATTGAAAATATTGAGCTGAAAAGTTTTGACAACGAAACTCAACAGGCTCAAATTTTAATAAAATGTTCCAAAGGCACTTATATCCGATCAATTGCGAATGATTTAGGCAAAAATCTTGATTGTGGCGGGTATTTGATTAAGCTTGTGAGAACTCAGGCAGGAAGTTTTAGAGTTGAAAACAGTATTCAGCTAGATGGTATTGATGTTGAAAAAAAGCTTATTAATCCAATTGACATTTTGGATCTACCTAAAATTGCAGTGACAAAAAATGATTTGGAGAAAATAAAAAATGGAATGCCGATAGATTTTTCTTTAAATGAAGATATTAAAGTTGGTAATTTTGTTGTTTTGATATATAATAATGTCGAAATCTGTGCCGTTGGGGTTGCAGATGTTGGTAAAATAAAGTTAAAGAAAGTGTTTTTATAATGAAAAAGATTATCTTAGGATTGGTATTATTGCTTGTTGCTCAGAATGTTCAGGCAAAAGATTGTGAAACATTAAAATGTCCGGCTCCTTATGATTTGACGTCCGGGTTTTCACGTGGAGTAAGTGCAGTAACAGGACAAAATTTTTTGGCAGAGCGAATTGGCGAAAGTTTAACTAAAAAAGCAATTAAGAAAAATATTACAAGCGGTGATGTAAAAGTTAAACTGGACTCTTTCAGCACAAGAGATTTGAAGGCCGGAAGGTTTAAGTCACTTGAAATTATTGGTAAAAATGCTAATGTTCAAGGTGTTTATATTTCTTATTTTGATGCCAAAACGCTTTGTAATTTCAACTACGTTGCTCCTGATAAAAAAGGAAATTACATTGTAAAAGAAGATATTCCGTTATCTTTTGAGGCTGAAATTACAGAAGATGACTTGAATAAAACTATGCAATCGTCCGATTATAAACGCATGATTGATGATTTGAACGGTATTACGGGCGGATTGAATTTATTTGAAATAACATCAACAAAAGTTAAATTAAGAAATAATAAAATGTATTACGTTTTAAACTATGCAATTCCTTTTGTAAGAAAAACAAAACAGCTTGTAATAAGTGCAGATTTAAAGGTTGAAAACAACAAAATAATGCTCGCAAATACGAACTTTATGAATAATACGATGTCATTAGATGTCGATAAACTGTCTAAATTGTTTAATTATATTAACCCACTTGATTTTTCTGCTAAAATATTAGAAAATAAAGAGGCAAGGTTCAATATAGAAACAGTTAAAATTTCTGATGGAAAAATAAGAATTGACGGAAAAACAACAATTCTAAAAGATAAGGAATAGGCTATGCGAAAGAATGAACGAGTTTTTTTAGGTGTTACGGCGGTTATAATGGTAGCTGTTTGTTGTGTTTTGGGCTTACGAATGCTTTATCACAACGATGAAAATGTTTCAGGGCCTTTGACTCCTGTGCCGGAAACTCAAATTCCACAAGAACAAGAGGAACAATCCGAAGTTCAAAAACCTGTGGAAAAAGTCTATGCAAATGTATTTTTTATCGGGCAAGATGGAGCAAAACAAGAAGTTTACAGAGCTGTAAACCGTCAATATGACAAAGATGTTGATGGCTCAAAAATTAAATTTGCCATAAGAGCTCTAATTTCCGGCCCAACTGCTTATGAAAAATCCAAAGGAGTTTATTCTGAAATTCCGGCAGGAACTCGCTTAATTTCTATAACAGAAACATCTGATAAAGTTATTATCAATTTAAATTCGGCTTTTGAAAATGGTGGTGGAACAGATAGTTTGTACAAAAGACTTTATCAATTAATTAAAACAGCTAAACGAAACACCAATAAACCTGTTTACTTATACATCGAAGGGCAAAAAGCAGATGTTATAGGTGGCGAAGGTATAATGATTACTCAGCCGTTGAATGAAAATTCGTTGGACGGTTAGCAGATGACAAATAAAGACTTAGATTATTATCTCGGACTTAATTGGACATTGATTGAAGGTGAAGATATCGACTTTGACGGAAATCCTTATCACTATATCGAAATTAAGGAAATTCCAAGTTTTTTGTTTTGTGCCAAAACACCTGAAAAAGCAAAGGAAAGATATAAGCAGCAGCTCAAATGGACATTACAAGTAATGCTGGAAAGTGGCGAACATATTATAGAGCCTGGCGAAGAAGATGATGAACCCGACTGGGAAACTCTTTGCCCGTAATGAATGGGATTACTTTTTTACTTGGTAAATAATTATTAATATATCCTAAAATCAATTGTAATCTATTCTTTTAGGTATATAATATATGTATAAAGTTTATTCTAAGTTTGAGAGTACGAGATTTACATAAAGGGGTAACAAATGCTGAAATTAGACTACCGTAGCGCTGATGAAATGGTAATCGGGAGTGAGAACGGATTAAATATTAGGGAAAAATTTGAGCAATACAAATCAACTATCGCTAATATTATATCTGATTTGAACAAGCGAAAAGATAAGCCTGGACAGTGGTTACAGTGGTTAAATTTAGGCTATAACGAAGAAACACTTTGGTATGTAAAAGAATATGCATCAATGGTTCAAGGACGATTCGAAAATGTTTTGGTATTGGGAATAGGAGGTTCGGCTCTCGGCGGATTAGCTATGTCAGAAGCCCTTTTGAAACCTTATTGGAATTTATTGTCTGAGGAACAACGTAACGGACTTCCAAGACTTTTCTTTTTGGATAATATTGATCCTGACACAATGGTTGGTTTGCTTAATACTTTGGATTTGAGTAAGACATTGGTAAATGTTATAACCAAATCTGGCTCTACCGCCGAAACCATGTCTCAATTTATGATTGTGAAAAACATTCTAGAACAAGAGCTTGGGGCAAATTACAGATATAATATTGTTGCAACAACTGACAAAAAAACCGGAATTTTAAGACAGATAGCAGAACAAGAGGGATATAAAACTTTCGTTGTGCCTGATGATGTCGGCGGAAGATTTTCAGTATTTTCAGCAGTAGGACTTG
Source organism: uncultured Candidatus Melainabacteria bacterium (assembly GCA_934717895.1). Classification (GTDB taxonomy): domain Bacteria; phylum Cyanobacteriota; class Vampirovibrionia; order Gastranaerophilales; family Gastranaerophilaceae; genus Stercorousia. The sequence continues at coordinate 6,085 of CAKUZO010000041.1, forward strand.
TCCCACTCGCACTTGTCGGAATTGATATTGACGAAATTATGAACGGTATTAAAGATATGGATTTAGCTTTAAAAAATACCGATGTTTTTGAGAATATTGCGGCTCAAAACGCGTTAATTCATTATTTGATGGATACTGAAAAAGGGAAAAATCTGTCTGTAATGATGCCGTATTCTAGTCGTTTAAAGTATGTTTCGGATTGGTATGTTCAACTTTGGGCTGAGTCATTGGGAAAAAATAAGGACAAAAATGGGAATGATGTTCACGTAGGCCCAACTCCGATAAAAGCTCTTGGAGCGACTGATCAGCATTCTCAAATTCAATTATACAATGAAGGTCCTAATGACAAAGTTATTAACTTTATTAGAGTTGGAGAATTTGACAATACATTGGAAATCCCAAATATTTTTGAATACACAGGAATCGGATACCTTGGAGGGAAAACGATTAACCAGCTAATTAATGCGGAAGCGGACTCAACAAGGGTTGCGTTGGCTGATTATAACAGACCTACTGTTACAATTACTTTGGATAAAGTTGACGGATATAATGTTGCACAGCTTTTGTATATGTTAGAGGTGCAAACAGCAATAGCTGGAGAGTTGTATAATATTAATACTTTTAACCAACCTGGCGTTGAGCAGGCAAAAAACTATACATATGCCTTAATGGGTAGAATGGGTTATGAAGAATCGGCACAAACCCTTAAAGAAAAGATGGCAATGGTATAAATTCCGCATCAGTTTTACTTATTAGCCTTTTGCTGATTATATTTTTCATATAAATCAGGTCGTTTGGCTTGCGTTCTTTTCAAACTTTCTTGCAAACGAAACTCTGCAATTTCTTTATGATTGCCGTTTAATAACACCTCTGGAACCGCTAATCCTCTATATTCTCTCGGTTTTGTATAATGCGGATATTCAATCAAGCCGTTTGAAAAACTGTCTTCATCTGCTGATTCTATTTTTCCTAATGTACCTTCTATCTTACGACTAACAGCATCAATTAGGCACAGTGCAGGAAGTTCGCCACCGGTCAAAACAAAATCTCCAATAGATATTTCTCTTGGTTTAATAATTTCTCGAATTCGCTCATCAAACCCTTCGTAATGCCCACAAAGCATTACTATTTGATCGAATTCTGCAAGTTCATTTACGATTTTATCCGTTAATGGTTCTCCCTGCGGTGAAAGCATTACAGTCAGCGAGTTTCCGCATCTTTCAACACTTTCATAAGCATCAACATAAGGTTGAGCCATCAAAACCATTCCGGCTCCGCCACCATAAGGAGTATCGTCAACTTTTTTGTGTTTATCGAGAGTGAAATCTCTTGGATTTACTGTGTTAACGCTCAAAATATCTTTATCAATTGCACGTTTTAGAATACTGAATCCGCAACAGCCATCAACCATTTCAGGGAAAAGAGTCAATACGTCAAATCTCATTCGATTAATCCCTCGATATTGTTAATGATGATTTTTTTATCTTTTATGCTCACGTCTGTAACAATAGCTTTTACAAACGGGATTAGAACGATTTTTTTAGAATTTGTCTTGACAGAAAGAAGATCGCTTGCCCCGTTATTTGAAACTCCGACGACAAAACCTTTCTTTTCTCCGTTTTGGTCGAAAACTTCAAGACTAACAAGTTCATCTATCAAAAACTCGTCCTCTTCAAGGTTTTCTCTGATAGTTTCTTCCTCAACATAAAGAAAAGCCCCTTTGTATTCCAAAAGTTCATCGATGGAATTTATACCTTCAAATTGAACAAGGGCAATGTTTTTGTGCAACCTTGAATTTTTAATTATCAATGGAAGGTATTCGCTGTCTTTTTTCACGAAAACTTTATCAAGTGAACAGAAAAAATCCTCTTGATTTTTAGTAAAACCAACTTTGGCTTCACCTTTTATGCCATGAAAATTAAGAATTTTGCCAACTGAAACAAATTTATTCATATCAATTAAGCTTCTTCTTCAACCTTTTTAGGTTTTCTTCCTCGTTTTGGTTTTTCTGCCGGAGCTTCAGCTGTTTCTTCTACCGCTGCTGCAACTTCAACTTTCACAGGTTCTTCTGCCGGTGTTTCCGCTTTTTGAGCATTAGCTTCGGCTTTGGCAGCTTCTTTGGCTTTCTTTTCTTCTTCTTTTTTCTTTGCGTTTTCAGCTATTTGTTTTTTATAATCTTCTGAAAGGTCAGGTCTATCTTCGTTCCATCTGTTCAAGCCCATTTGAGAACGTATTAGCCCGATGCCTACGTGAACTCTCCATTCGTCCATTTTTAACTGAGCCGCAATTATTTTGTGGCAACCGATTGGAGGCAATGGAAGTAATGGTTCATATAAATTCTTAATTGCAAACAATTGATCCGGAGAAATCGCCAATTTACGTTTCGGGAACGGTAATTTCGGTAACATCATTTTTTGTCTTACAAGGTTAATTCCAAAGAAAACTTTTCTTGGTTCCAAACCGATTTTTTCACCGATAACCTCGTGACAATCAGGGTTTGGAAGTGGTAACATCATCTTGTACAACAATTCAATTTGTTCCAATTGCTCTTTACTTACAAGTAATTGTTTAGGAGCTTTTCTTTGTTGTGGACGTCTGTTGAAATTGCTGTTTCTGTTAAATCCACCTGGGCGTCTGTTTTGATAGTTTCCTTGGTTGTTGTATCCACCACCTTGGCTTCTATTGTTGTAACCACCTTGTCTTTGATATCCGCCTTGATTACGATTTTGATAACCGCCTCTGTCGCCATAACCGCCTTGATTGCGGTTGTTGTAACCGTTTTGGTTTCTGTTATTATACCCACCTTGTCTTTGGTATCCGCCTTGATTACGGTTTTGGTAACTGCCTCTATCGCCGTAACCACCTTGATTACGATTGTTATACCTATCTTGATTATAATTATTATAAGATCTTTGAGGTCTGTTGTAGCCTTGTTGCTGTTGATCATCTCCACCGGCACTGTAATAACGAGGAGCTTCATCGTTTCCGCCAGCACTATATCCTTTTAAAGGTTCTTCTTTTGGTGCTTCCGGTGCAGTCGGCGCATCTGATGATGGAGATACCATCATTTTCTTATCAGGATACAGACAATCCGGACAAATTACTCTTTTGGGGTTTTTCGTTTCAAACTCACGACCACATTTGATACACTTGTTTACATACATAATAAAAGCCTCTTAATTAAAAAATAACGTAATTACTGGGTTAATAATAAATAATAAAGTAAAAACCTCCTCGGTAATAAAAAATCGATTTCTAACTCTATATTAATACATGCATTATAGCATGCTTTTAATTTTTTTGCAACTGGCATGGATTTATTCAATCAAATCAATAAAGCTGTTGACTTTTTTAAGATTACTTTTAGACATAACATTCAATTTTGAGTTGATTTGATAAATTAAAGCACCTTTTCCAACATCAATTCGATAAGTGGTATTATCAAAAAAATAGCTTATAGGAATACAAAATACATTTGCAATAATTTCCATTGTTTCGGCGGAAGGTCTGGATTTGCCGTCCTCTGCTCTTGCAATAGTTCTTCTGTCCAATCCGACTTTTTCGGCAAATTGTTCTTGTGTTAATTTATTGGCACGTCTTAACATGAGGATTTTATCCGCAATATGACGGGTAGTTTGTAAGCATTTTGATTGAATATTTTCCATATAGATAGATTAGCAACTTAATCTATAAATTACTATGTAATGATTTTGTATATATGTAATAATCTGTCATATTAAAAGTGATATCAATTATCCAGTAAACTAATCATAGCACCATATATTGGTATTATTAAGATTTGTAAATATATTCTAAATTTACCGCAATTTATATCTCGCAAAACACTTTATATATAAGTAATCAAAAAGGAGGATATTATGGCATTTTTTGACGGACCACAATTCGGTGGTCCACAAATGAACCCAAACGCATATGCACAAGTTTATGCAAACGAAAACGGCATCAGTCTTGATGAGGCAAAAGCTCAATTAAGAGCAAAATTCGGTGACCCGCAAAAACCAAATTCAACTTTTGCACCAGAACCGCAAAATATTCCAAGAGGTGCAATCGGGCCTGTTTTTACTTATCGCACAGACGGAACAAATTATAACTATAACCCAGCTGATTTTAGCATGCAGACTCCTCAAGATATGGAAAAACTTGTCAGAAATGAAGCAAAGCGGAACGGAATGTCTGAACAGGATTTTGCATTAGAATTAGGACTTCCGCCACGCGAAAAAGAAGATAAAACTGAAATGCTTAAAAGATTAGGAGTTCCGCAGGAGATTATTGATAAAGGTGATGATGCGATAAGAAAATACGCTGATGATCATGGTATTGATTTACCTGCAAAAGAAAGAAAATAATTAAGGGGGCATTTGCCCCTACCAAATTTTAAGGAGAGTATAATATGCCAGAAAATTTTGAAGATCGTCCGTTAAATCCGCCTGAGATGCCACAAAAAACATTCTCATTAGACTCATTTGTTGAATGCAAAGATTTGCCCTGTTACAAAAAATTAACCGCCGGACTAGGTGTTAATTTACCATTACCAAGTGACAGCATAATAGTTACATTAGGAGCAGAAGCTCGTGTGAGTGTTTTCAACACCCCCAAAGGCACAAAAGTAACAAAGGGAGTTTTACCTGCATTGAGAGTAACACAAGAATTGGGCAAAAACGCACAACTTATGGCACGAATATCGCCATCACCATCAGAATTTGCAAGAATTGGCGTCCAATTAAAGTTTTAAATCATTTTTCAAGCCAAAAGGTTACGGGACCGTCGTTAACAAGCTCCACGTCCATCATTGCACGAAATTTGCCAGTTTGAACACTAACTTGTTTTTCTTTAAGTTTATTTACAAAATATTCATACAATTCATTTGCAATATCAGGAGTTGCGGCTTTGTCAAAAGATGGACGAGTGCCTTTTTTGCAATCACCGCATAGCGTAAACTGAGAAACAACAAGAATTTCTCCATCAACATCGGTTACTGACAAATTCATTTTGTCGTTTTCATCTTCAAAAATTCTTAACTTAGTTATTTTTTCGGAAAGTTTATCAGCGTTTTCTTCGCTATCGCCTTTTTCAACACCTAAAAATATCAAAATTCCTTTGCCGATTTGAGAAATTAATTTATTGTCAACTGTTACAGATGCTCGTTTTACACGTTGTAGTAATGCTTTCAACCTATTTTCTCCTAAAAATTATACAGACAATATTTTCAATGATTCTTTCAAAATTTCCTCAGCAGAAGCCTTATCGCTCAATGTTGCAAGAGCTTTTGAAATCGCATCTTGAATTTCTTTTCGTTCATAACCCAAAGATACAAGTACCATCTGTGCATCTTCAACCGCCTGATTATCCACTTGCGAAGGCTTGATTGACGAGATTTTGATAGGTTCTTTGGTTTGATAGTTCATTAATTTGTCTTTGAGTTCCAAAATGATTTTTTGTGCAAGTTTAGGCCCAACACCTTTGGCACGAGTAATTTCTTTGTAATTTCCATCTATTACAAAACCAATAAGCTCTGATGATTCAAACTCATCTAGCAATGTTAGAGCCATTTTTAGCCCGACGCCTGAAACAGACGTCAAGATATTGAAAATATCTCTGTCTTCCTTGTGTAGAAAACCGCACAAACTCATCTTGTCTTCTCTGTGAACCAATACTGTATAAATTTTTATCTCATCTCCGGTCGCTTCATTGAAATCCCTTGTTGAAACTTCCAAAAGATAACCGATACCAGCTGTTTCTACTGTCAAAAAAGTTCCTTTGCTAGTATTAGTTTTATTCGCTAAAATACCCTTTATATAATCGTACATTTTCCCCTCTCAATCAGGAATTTAATCATCTTTACTATTTTCTATACTGCGTCTGATTTCTCTAATAGAACTTTCAAGCTCTTTGTTGGTGCGTAATTCTTCCTTGATTTTTTCATAAGAATAAAGCATGGTTGTATGTTTTTTATTAAAGAATTCCGCAATGCTTTCAAAACTTTTTTCTGTTAATTCTCTTGACATATAAACTGCAATATGTCGAGCTGATGACACTCTTTGGTTTCTTGCAGAGCTTAAAAAGTCTTTTAGCGAAACGCCGTAATATTCTCCAACAGCACGTGCTACTTTTTCTATTGTAAGTTCACTATGAATTCGTTCACAGTTCAATACTTTTCTGGCAAATTCGATTGTAATATCAGCTTGTTCGATATCTGCGTATGCACTAACTTTATTGAAAGCTCCTTCAAGTTCTCGAACATTGTTTACATAATTTTTTGCAATATATTCCAAAACATCAAAACCGACCTTAATTCCGGCTTGTTCTGCAAGGTTTGCGATAATTGCTACACGAGTTTCAAAATCAGGTGGTGTTATATCAACCATCAAGCCCATTTCAAAACGCGTTCTTAGTCTATCCGGAAGGGTTGGGATATCCTTTGGAAGCCTATCAGACGTGATAACAATTTGTTTGTTTTTATTGAGCAAACTGTCAAATGTGTGAAATATTTCTTCCATTGTACGTGTTTTACTCTCAACAAATTGAATATCGTCAATCAATAAAACATCAACATTTCTGTATTTTTGACGAAACTTTTCCATGCGGCTGTTTCTGTCGTTCCCACCAAATTGGATATTTTTGATTAATTCGTTGGTATACTCTTCTGTTTTAATATATTTAACTTTTAGTTTCGGTTTATTAAAAATAACAAAATGCCCAATCGCTTGCATAAGGTGGGTTTTGCCAAGTCCAGAAGCCCCATAAATAAATAGTGGATTGAATTTTTTTGCAGGACTTTGAGCAACAGCAAGAGCAGCTGCATGTGCGAAACGGTTGTTTTCTCCTACTACAAAATTCCCAAATTTATATTTAAGGTTCAAATTTGCCGATGATTGCATCTGAGCAAGGTTATTCAATCCCTTGTCATCATCGGTTTCTTGCTGAATTTGTTTGTTTTTTTGAAGTTCTTTTTTCTTTTCTTTTTGATACTTATCGGCAAGTTCCGGATCAAATGCAATATGATAACTTACATCTTTGTTAAAAATTTTTTTTAAAGTGCTTAAAATTTGCTCATTGTAGTTAGCTTTAAGAACCTGTGGGGCAAGTGCATGTGCCGAATACAGCGAAAACACATTTCCGTCATAATCCGCCGGTTCCAAGCCACCGAGCCACATCTTAGCCGGTGCGGGTAAAGCTTCATTAAGCTCTTCCTTAATCTTATCCCAAAGATTTTTTACTTCCGAAATATCCATATATGTATTTTACTATAAAAAAAATGAAACGTACAAGGTTACATATAGGTACAACATAACAGATAAATTTGAAAGAAGGAATAAAAAAGTAAAGAATTGTAAAGTATTTTTTAGAATTTTGGCAATTTTAAATAATCATGAACATTAATATCACCGTAAAGGTAGAAACATGGAAAGAAGGTAAATATGTTTTTTGTTTATGCTGTTCAAAATCTGAACCCAAGATTAGGCGTAAGAAAAGGCGACAGACAAGCTATCAGCGTATATGACAGAAATATAGGTAACAGGAGAGATATCGTTACAACACCTGCCGCTGCTGAAGAATTTATTTCTGACAGAAACAAAACATTGAAAAGAGCAAACAATATTTGTAACTGGCTTCTTGCCGGTGGAATTGCAATAGGTGCTGCAATTGGAACTGCAATTATGGCTAAAAATGCATCAAAATTAGGAAAATTGATTGATGATATAAACCCAATATATGCTGAAAGATATGAAAAGGCTCTACAAGAACACATCAATAAAGGTTTTAATAAAGATACATTTAACGAATTTATGGTAAAACAAGATTTATTAAGCGAAGATGCCTGCAAAAATTTCAGATTCAAGTTAAATGATTTATTCTCAAAAGATAAAAATGAATTTCTAAAACCAAGTATGGTAAAAGAAAGTTTAGAAGGTGCAGGAGTTGGAGCCCTAGGTGGAATACTTGCCGGAATAATGCCTAGTTTTGTAATCCCTGGAAATGCAGACAAAAAGGTTACTGCAGAATTCATTGAAAATAACAAATAAAAAGCAACCTTTCCTCAAGCTTTCTACAACAATTGTTTTATTAAATTAGAGATGTTGAACACCAATTTCAGCATCTCTAATTTTACATGTTAGTTAAAATGGGAATTCTGTCGTTTGTAATTATTGTAAGAAAAACTAAACCATTTTTATAAATAATCTTCTATAATTCATGTGATGATAATAACATAAAGTTATTGTCGGATTAGTAAATCCGACCTACGGGCTAAAATTAAGCATTAAAAAACTGGGACCGGAGGGATTCGAACCCACGACCAAGGGATTATGAGTCCCCTGCGCTACCGCTGCGCCACAGTCCCAGACTATTTAATTTTTTTACATTTTGCCGTGGCGGCGGTAGCTTGCTACCTTCCCTCTCGAAAATGATAATCAATCATTTTCTCGGCAGAGTGCCACAGTCCCAGATTTACTGGTTTTGGAACTTATCAGCGGTAGTACCTACCTTTCCTCTCAGAAACGATAATCAATCGTTTCTTCGGCAGAGTGCCAACAGTCCCAGATTTACTGAATAGAAGCTGACAAAGTCTAAAACTTCATCTCTCTTATTCTAAATTATCATTAAATAACAAAAAAATCAAGCTCTATATTTCTACAAAATTTTCTGTTATTTTTTCGTTTGCTCCGATAATTTGGGAAGTCAAATTAGTTTTTATTGAACAGTTTGACGCGATTACACAATTTGTCAAATGCACTCCGTCGCCAATTGTTACGTTATCCCATATAATAGAATTTTCTATTACTACGTTTCTGCCGATTTTAACATCTTTTCCAATTGTTGAATATCCGACAAATTCCACGTCAGATGGGATATTTGAAGAGCTTGAAATATATGCACCTTTTTCACATTTTACAATTGGAGCATGCTCACAAGTGTATTTCCCTTCAAACAAATCTTTTGTTGATTGAATATATTGCCCAATTGTTCCAATGTCGCTCCAATATTCACTAACCATAAAAGTATTTATGGCATGCTCTGATAATAATTTTGGGAAAACATTTTTTGCAAAGTCGTAAAATGTATTCTCAGGAATATATTCAAATATTTTGTAATCAAAAATATAAATACCTGTATTAATAAGGTTTGATTTAGCTTCTTCAATAGAAGGTTTTTCTTGAAATTCTGTAATAAATCCATTACTATCGGTGACAACAACACCAAAATGCGGAACCTCTTCCATTGCTATTTCTTTTACGCCAATTGTAGCAATAGCACCTGATTGCCTATGGATTTCAATCCCTTTTTCAATATCTGCATTAGAAAGTCCATCAGCAGAAAGAACAACAAATGTATCACCTTTTTCAAAGAAAAATTGACATTTTTTTACACCACCGGCTGTTCCGGATAAAGTTTCTTCTTTAATATAGTTGAAATTCAAACCATGACTATTGTTTTCATAGCGATTAATAATTTTGTCTGCAAGATAATAGGTATTGCAAACAACATCTTTTATCCCGATAGAAAGAAGGTTATCAAACAAAATATCCATGACCGGCTTGTTTGCAATTGGAACAAGAGGTTTCGGAACAAACTTTGTCAATGGCTCTAATCGAGAACCGACCCCAGCTGACATAATCATAGCTTTAATAGAATTCTTCATATGAAGATGATATATAAAAAA